>CAZOSQ010000124.1:0-8715 GCA_964582245.1 uncultured Bacteroidales bacterium
TAAATATTGAATTGATTGGTTAAGGCCACCAGTTGCAAACTGGCGGCAGGGGGGGAGGCTGTACAAAGCGATCTTTCACTCCCTGAATGGTTAACGATTATCGGGCTTGGATTTGCCGCCCTGGGAATGGCAGCCACGGGCGTTGGACTTGCCACCTCGGCAACAGTGCTATTTGTTGCCTCCGGAATATTTACTGCCAGTGGGGCAATAGCCGAATAAGAATTATTAAAGGGTCTATTAAAATAAATCCAAGATCTTTAGAGGAGGCTAAATCAATATTAACATCTTGAATTTCAATCTACCTGAATTTTAATGGTAAAAAATCCAGCCAAAGCAACCTTAAGTTTAATCACCCGTATAAATAGTTTTATTAAACTTTCTAGATTTCAATTACCATAATAATTCTTTAAAAAATGCCATAAATTATTTTATATATTTTTTTTAATTATTTTTATAAAAAATAGCTTGAATTTTCCAGGTTGAATTTCTTGAATGCGACCCGGGATTTAAAAAATATTGACGCTCCTCGTCCTTATAGTGGGCCTTTTAAAGATCGAGCGGATATTTTTTTATTTTCGCTAAAAAATATTTAAAAATAATTGTATCCTTGGAATTAATAATCCTACATGAACATGCCACGGAAATTTAAAAATATTATAATAACAGGCTTCTTAATTTTAGCGCCTTTTTACTTGTGTGGCCAAAAATTGAGCGAACCCACTCGACAAATAATAAAAGATATTCGCAGTGGAATTGAAATTAAAGTATATATATCAAGTATGCTTCCGGACTCTATGAAAAAGATAGAAAACATAACCAAATCATTGCTCAATGATTATGAAAAAGAAGCAGGGGACAAAATAAAAGTAGATTTTATAAATGCTGATAAGGTTACCAAGCCGGAATTTCTTTTCATGCATGAACATTTTACTCCATATGGCATCACGATAGAAGAAAATAACCTATACAGGCACATCACGGTATTTTCAGGAGCAATTGTTTATTATGGGAAAGAACAAGCCATTATCCCTGCCCTTTCGCCTAACATGCCGCTTGAATATCTCTTTTCTAAAACAATAAAAAATTTAACAAGTCCCGAGAAACAAAATATTGGTATCATTGAAGGATACGGAGAACCGACTTTTGCTTCCTTTTTAGAGGTAAGTAAATCCCAACAATCATATTATAATTTTGAAGTGGTTAACCTTCATGATAAAATCAATTTGAACAAATTTGATGTACTGGTCTGGGTTTCCCCAAAAGAAGTGATTGATTTCAAAAGCCTTGAAAAAATTGATAAATACTTGGAAGAAGGAGGAAATATATTACTTGCAGTGGATAGGGTTCGTTATGATTACTACGACAATAAAGGTGTGATTTTGCTTACCATGATCGGAAACTGGCTAAACGAAAAAGGAATAGATATTTCATCCAAGTTTGTTGCAGATGAAAATTGTGGTATATTCACGTTAAGTAAAAATAATTTTGAAATGCCGGTTGAGTTGCCCTATTTACCCCGGATGAATCATTTTGAACCTCATCCTGTAACCTGTGACCTGGGAAATATTACTTTAAACTTCCCTTCATTTATAGAAATCACGGACGAAACCGTAAGTTATCAACCTTTATTGACAAGTTCGGTGAAAACAGAAATATATCATTCGCCACTAAAAGTTGATTTTAATAAAATATGGCAGTCAAAAGATTTCACTTCATCGGAACTTCTTTTCGCCGCTGCCATTAAATACAAAAAAGATACTAAGAAAGAATACCGAATGATTGTTATAGCAGATGGAGACTTTTTACTTGACGAAAATAGAAGATACAGTGATAAACAAGATAATCTTAAGCTACTTTTTAATTCCATAGAATGGCTGGGAGACAAAACCGGCCTCACTGAACTTAAAGTTGTAAAAAGGAACAGTCGGGGTATTCCAATAAAATTACCTTTCTAATTGTTCCGTGTAATCAATACGACCTTCTTGAACCACTATAATGCCCGGCAATGAAAAAGGCAGCGCCGGATAGTGCGGTATCTTTTAATAAACTAGTCATGGCCATCATTTGGGCTTGTTGATTTTCCGCATTCATAAGACCAGGGATATGAACGGTCAAAACAAAGATAAGTAGCATGATGCCAAACAAGATCATGGCAATACGCGTAAACTTATTGATAAATAAACTGATCGCTGCAAGTAAAAATGCTATTCCCGTTAAATATACCCAAAATTTAGCGCCGGGAAGAAACCCGGGAACTAAACCAGTCATACCTTGGGTATTCATGAAATGAAAAATTCCAAAAATAGCAAAAGGTAAGCCATACATGATTCGCCCTGTTAAAGTTAATGTCTTCATATTTTTTATTTTAAAATATCATCTATGAAAAGAAACACTTTGAAAATTTACTTGTTTAATAGTATTTATCTAATATCCATCATTATTCCACCTCATCATCCTTACCCTTCTTCTTGCTTTCTTCATAACTTTCCTGAATTTTTTCTTTCTCCTCTTCCAGGTCAGCGGTAGTTTTTGGCTCCTTTTCCTCGGCAACTCCTAAACCTAATTTTAAATTAAAATTTTTAAATGGATCATAAATATTGTGTCCAAAATCACTGCTAAGAAGGAGTCCATAGGGCTTTAAATGATCAATATGATCCAAGACTACCTTCAAGATTGCCATTAGGGGAATAAATAAGATCATACCGGCAATGCCCCATAAGACACTCCCGATTAATAACCCGAATAAAGCAAAAAGAGGATTTAAACTTACTTTTGAACCCACTATTTTTGGGGTGAGAATATTTCCTTCCAAGGTTTGAACGATAACATATAGAATAACTACCATGATCGGCTTCCAAATAGAATCGTAATTCACCAAAGCATAAAGGGTTGGCAATAACCCACCGATGAATGTACCAATATATGGGATAATGGCAAGAAAAGCAGCAAAAAATCCAAACAAGAAAGGATAATCAATTCCTATAATCCATAATCCAAATCCATTCAATGTACCAAGAATCAATATAATAATGAAAAGTCCATAAAAGTAACTTCTTCCCACTTTTTGAATATTGGTTAATACTCTTTCTACTTCCTTCTTTCTTCGTTTCTTTTTAAAATGAAAAAGAATAAATTTTTTAAAAGCAGTCCTATACAAAAGGAAAAGAAAAGTATACACGATGGTTATACCCGTGTTTGCCAGGAGTATAGTAGAAGAAGTTATGGTTCTTCCGACGAACGCGGAGGAAGTCTCAAAAATTTTCCCCGGCTGTTCAGAAAAAAAACCTCTTGCCACATTAATTCCCGCATTTTCCAAGGATTCAATGGTAGTGCTCGTAATCCTTTCCAGTAAAGATGCAAGATTTTTCCAAAAATCCCTGATATTCTGGAACAAGCTTATAAATTGGGTACTAAAAAAAAAAGTAATTCCTGCCACTAACAAAAAGACGATTATTAATGCAACGATTATGGCTAGTATTCTAGGGAACTTAAATCTTTCAAAAAATTTATTCAACGGGTATAAAAGAAAAGCCAGCACGATAGCAAAAGCTATGGGGATAAATATCGTTCTGCCCACGTACAGCAATGTTATTACGAAAGAAAAAATGATTATGCTATAAGTTACCCTTGCCAGTTGTGTATTTTGCATGAAATTTTTTTTTCTATTTTTTTAAACCCAATTTATGATTCATAATCAGCTGATGTTTTTAAAATAGTTGTCGATTGAATATAGTTCAAAGTAAAAATATGCCACAATCCGGGCAAGAAATGTCCTTTCCACAACTATCAGCCTTTATAAACCCGGTTATAATCTTTTAAATGTCTCCTTCTCATGTTTTATAACCCTTTATACTCGTTTTTATTCACACCCTGCTACCGCGGTTTGGAATGCCTTCTAATCAAGGTCATGGTAAATTCTCAACCGTTAATTTATTAAATATGAAAATAGTTTAAACAATGCCAAATTATCTATAAACAACAGCATTCCTTTCCAAATGGTTCAATGTTTCCTGTATTTTGACCCGGGGCTCAAGTTTTAGGATAATTTCCTGTCAAACCGCAAATCATAGATTGAATTCCCTTTCTAGTGAGGAAAAAATTCTACAACTGTAAAGAAATTTGCTGCTCCTTCTTACTGGTAAGAAAATGGTGTATTTCTTTTTGACCCAGTGATAATGAACTTTCTGTTCACTTATTGATACAATGGCAAGGTTTTTTCATTAAAACATAACAGGAAAAATTACGAAAAATATATTTGTCAAACCAAATAAGTTTATAATTATGAGTAAAGCAACAAATGCATTGATTGGATTTTTAGCAGGAGCAGCAGCTGGAGCGGTGGTAGGAATATTATATGCTCCTGATAAAGGGTATAAAACCAGGAAAAAAATTAAAAAACAGGCCATAAATGCAACAGAGGATTTATCAGATAGTGTTAATGACACCGTGGAAGATCTAAGAGATTACGTAGATGATGTAGTAAGTGATATGAGGGCAAAATTTGGTCACATAGAAAGTAACATTAAAAATCGAACAAATAAGGCCGAAGGAAAAGCAAAAGAAACCATTAAATAATTGTCATGGTAAAAAAGGATAAAATAGTTCACTAATGTTTCAAAGAAAAACATGTGAACTATTTTATTATGTTTTCTTGTTTCCATCTTTAAAAACAGGTCATTTTTAATTAACACCTGCACGATAATGAAAGATAATTTACTTACCGAGAATTTAAAAGAATTAACCGTACTTACAAAAGAATACATAAATGCATACACGAAACTCCTGAAATTAAATATAACTGAAAAAATTAGCAAGATCAGTTCATTGATTTTATCCGGGATTATTATTTTCTCAATAGGGTTCATGATAGTACTTTTTTTAACTTTTGCATTTTGTTCATGGTATGGTAATACGCATGGGTCACTTTGGGAAGGATTTCTAATAGCTGCCGGTTTTTACGGTTTACTAACGGTTCTTATAGTGATTTTCAGGAAATACCTAATTACAAATAACATTGTAAAACTGGTGGCCAACATCGTTTTTTCTGATGATGACTGATTTTTCTAACGATGATTGACCCTCTTTGGCTTATAACCGGCTTGAAATTTGACAGGAACAAGTTGATTAAAGTTTTCACAAAACTTAAGTTGACAACTTGTTTTTTGGTTTTACAAGTATTAATTTTTGAATTTGTCCAGGATAGAAAAATTTACTCATGGAAAATAAAAAGAACGACACGATAAAAATAAATAATTTGCACGATCTCAAGCTTGAAAAGCAAAAAGTTAAATACATTTTAATGCGGCATGAAGATAAACTCACCGTGCGTGCTTATGGTCTGCAACAATCAGTGGTGTATATGATGAAAGCCACTGCACAAGATCTAACTAAAAAAGCGCTTACTTTTTTAATCATGAAAATGTTCAGGAAAAAAAAAGCAAGATAAATATACATTGCTGACCTTGAAGTTCTAATCTTTATAGCTTCAATTTTTTTTAAATGTTCAAAATTCTCCCTCGTTTTCCAAGGATGGAAAGCTATTATACCATATCCCCTCGTGATACAATTTTCCCCAAGCATTAAATGAGAAAATTTTCCTCGATTTCTTTTTAACAAGAAAAAATACACTGTCTCTATAGTAATGAATTACAGGATGATATAATTTTTTCTTGTAATTTCAAAAAAGGTATTGCTTTTGAAGTTAGTAGTAATATTAAATGAAATCTATATTGTAAAAATGGATAACGATAAAAAAAATACCGGGGTTCTAAAAACAATTATTAAAATATTAAAATGGATAATTATTTCCATTTTCAGCATCATTTTGCTCGTGTTAATCTTATTTCAATTCGGCTTTGTACAAGAAAAAGTAGCTAATATTGTTTTGATTGAAATTAAACAACAGGCAAATACGACCATTGACCTCGAAAAAATCAGGATTGGCTTCTTTGATGATGTTGTTTTAAAAAACCTATATGTTGAAGATGTTAACCAAGACACCCTAATCTTCATCGGGAAACTTGGAGTGGATATTAATCTTTTCCAATTGATAAATAAAAAAATTGTTATCGACCAGGTAAACTTGGAAGATACACGCGGTTACGTTGAAAAAACTCTCCCGGACAGCAGTTTCAATTTTTCATTTATTTTGGATTCTTTATCCAATGGAAAAGAAAAAAAACAAAATGATAATAACCAAGAAAGTCCATGGGAATTCTCAATTGATGAAGTGCAACTGGAAAATGTTAAGCTGGTTTACATTGATGAAGCGATAAAAATGAAAATTGCTGCAAGCTTGGGCAATTTTTTCCTGGAGTTTGATGAATTTAATCTACAGGAACAAGAATTTATTGTTCAAGAAACCTATTTAAAGAATTCTTTCCTTCAATATTCGTCCTCGGGAAAACCAAGAGAAAATGAAACAGGAACTGATACCCCGGGAAATCAACAGGAACCTACTCAATTTGGATTGAAAGAAGATCTTCTTATATCCAATACAACTGTTGAATACAACGATCAATTTTCCGGGCAAAATGCATCTGCACGAATTGGTGAGTTGGAAATAGATCCTGGTAAAATAAATCTCGGGGAAGAGGAAATAGCTATAGAAGATATTTTATTAGCTGGTTCGGAAATTCGTTATGAAAGCGAACATATCACTGGTAATGATAATGATACCATAAAGGTTAAAGAAAATGGAAAAGATGAGGCTGGTTTACCGGGTTTTCCTTTTAGAATTTCAGTTGAAAATATTACCTTAAAAGATAATACCATTCGTTATGATGTACATAATCAAGGGGAAAAACCACGAAACAAGGGTATAAACTACGATCATTTGCACCTGGAAAAAATTAATGGTACTTTCGGGAATATCTTGTTATCAGATAGTTTGATAAAGGTCAAAATGAAGGATTTTGGTTTTTCTGAATCAAACAGCGGGTTTACAGTGCATGAACTGAATACAAATGCCATCATAGGAAAGACCAAAGCATCTGCCAATTTATTCGTTTCTTTCAACCAGAGCAAGCTCAAAAATCAATTTTTCCTTGATTACCCGGACTTAAAAAACATAACCAATCAACTGGATCAAATTTATCTTGAAACGGAAATTAAGGAAACATCCATTCAATTGCAAGACCTGGTCTATTTTTACCCCGCTATAGCCGAAGATCAAGATTTCTTCATCAACAGGTATAAAAAGATAAATATATCCACCGAAATAACAGGTTATCTTGATCAATTGAATATACGGGACTTCTACATGAAGCTTGGTAATTCGTCACTGGTAAATATCAAGGGGACAATAAAAGGATTACCATCTGTGAATGAAGCCAGGTATGATATTAAATTAAACAAGATAAAAACAACAAGGAATGATCTGGCTATATTTCTACCCGATACCTCCTTGGAAAAAATAAACTTACCCAATGTAGTCACGTTGAATGGATCATTTAAAGGGAGTGTAAAAGATTTTTATACCAAAATTAACCTATCTTCCTCGCAGGGAAATATATCTGCTGCAATTAGCATGGAAGAATTAGAAGAATACCGTAATTTTAAAGGAAAATTGAACATTGATCATTATGATGTAGGAAAATTGATATCCAAACCCGATACCATCGGCCACCTTACTTTAAATGGTGAGATAAAGGGTTCCCTTGGCCCGGGCAATAATATAAGTGCCAGTTTGGATATATTCGTGCCTGAATTCACCGCTTTAAACTACACCTATAATAATATAAATGTAGATGGGATTTACAAAAACAAGTACTTCAAGGGAAATGCATCCATTGATGATGATAACTTAATTTTTAATTTCGATGGAGACGTAAACTTACGTGATACATTACCTGTTTTCCATTTTACATTCAACTTAATAGGTGCTGATTTACAGGCAATGAATCTCACTAAAAATGATATCCGGGTCAAAGGTGATATTGTATCGGATTTTTCCGGCGGAAACATTGATGATATCAATGGATACCTAGATATTAAAGATGTTTCACTCATCAAGGACGAAAACAAGTACGACCTATCGACGTTTAAATTAACGGCTGAAAATACTGCCAATAAAATTGTTCTTGATATCAAATCGGACATCGTAGATGCTTATTACACGGGTTCCGTGAAATTTGCCGATTTCCAAGATGTTATAACACAGTACGTGAGCGAATTCTTTGATTTTGGACAGGAAAAGATCCCGGGAGCAGTAATTCCAAGAAAATTTCAATTCGAAGTATGGATAAAGGAAACAGATATTATCACCAAGGTACTGGTGCCCGGCCTCGAAAGTTTTGAACCGGCACACCTGGAAGGAATTTTCAACAACCAAGAAAATATTTTCATGCTAGATGCACTTATTCCTAGTGTGAATTATAACGGCAATGAACTGGACACCCTGGCATTCCACATGGAGACCGAGCAAAATAATATAACCTATGAAGCCAAGGTAGAGAGATTATCCAGCGAACCCGTTGCCATAACCAACATAGAATTATCAGGTTATGTGGCGAATGATACTATTTACAACGAACTGTTTGTAAGGGAGGATAAAAAAAGAAAAAATGAACTAAGTTTAGCTAAAACACTGGTTAACCTGGAAGATTAGTACCAGCTAAGGATCACCCCTGGGATGCTTGTCGTAAACTATAATAATTGGGAGATTCACCCGAGTAATGATTTGCGGTTTGGAAAAAAGTATTTTGCCAGCAATGG
>CAZOSQ010000125.1:0-8652 GCA_964582245.1 uncultured Bacteroidales bacterium
AAAGTTTTTATTAGCCACGAATACACGAATTATAATATTCGTGCATTCGTGGCTATCTCTCGTGATTAACACGAATTGACTTCCCGCTTAGCGGGAAGAGATTCCGAAAACACTAATGTTTATCTTAATTGTACCGCAATCAAACAGTAACCTTCTTAACCTGGCACCTATGCTCGTACCCTGGACCTAATGTCCTCAAACAGCCTTGGTTTTTTAACGCTTCACTTCATAGATTTTCTTTCGGCCTCCGCCAAAGGCTACAAGCCGACGGCGGAACGGAATTTCTCGAAGGCGAAAACCTAACCCCCACTCTTAATATTATTCTTCAAATCCAAAATTTATATAGCTTCTGTAATTTTATTAAGAATTTACCCGGTTAGTAGTGATTTAAAATATAATTTCATATAGGTTTAAGCATTCCCCGTTAATTAATGTTAGGTGTCTTTTTTAAAATATACATTGATTTTTTTAATAAGCATATTGCTATCAATAGGTTTGCTAATGAAATCACTGCACCCAGCGGCAATGAATTTTTCTTTGTCTTTCGAATGAGTATATGATGTTTGTGCTATAATGGGTAATTCTTTCCTTGTTTTTCTTATTTGTCTCGTGATATCCAACCCGTTAAAATCAGGTAACTTGATGTCCATTAACACCAGGTCAATTTTTCTTTCATCTTTACATAGTTGTAAGGCTTGTTTTCCATTCATAGCCTGAAGAATGATAGCATTAGAATGACCCAAAGTCTCTCGTAGATAATTAAAGTTATATTCCTCATCCTCGACGATAAGAATCACCCTATTCTTCCAATCCACCTGTTCAGGATTTTTAGTGATAACTTGATGATAATAATTATCTTGATTGACTGGTTTATAAGGAATGGTGAAATAAAATGTAGACCCTAGGGCAGGTTGGGAATCTAACCAAATTTTACCGCCAAATAATTCAACTAGCCCTCGGGAAATAGCTAATCCCAAACCAGTTCCCCCATATTTTCGTGAATGTGAATCGTCTACTTGTCGAAATCTTTCAAAAATAATTTTTTGCTTTCCTGGCCGCATGCCTATACCCGAATCCCTGACATAAAACAAAATATCAGCATCCTTTAGGTTATAACCGAATTCCACCCCTCCTTTCTCTGTGAATTTTATCGCATTGACAAGTAAATAAGTGAATATTTGTCGAAGCCTTTTAATATCCACGTAAATTTTATTGTTTGTTTTAATCCCCTTTTTTAATGTAACAGAGAGAAAATCTTTATCCCTGTTTTGCTTTTCAGACATTACAAGTCCAAGAAGCTCTTCCATTAGATGGTTTAAATCGCTCTCTTCCTCGTTTAACACAACTTGTTTTGATTCTAGTTTCGAGAGTTCCACGATATCGTTAACAATGGTTAAGAGCTGGTTCGTGCTGTTTTGAATCACTCCTAGGTATTCTATCTTTTCTTTTTCTTCCAAATTATTTTTTGCAAGTAGCTCTGTAAAACCAAGTATGCCGTTCATTGGGGTACGCAATTCATGGGATATATTTTCCAGGAAAGCGGTTTTTAATTGATCGGATTCCTTGATTTTTTTCAAGGCATTGTCTAATGCCCTGGTTCTTTTTTCAACGAGTTCTTCTAAATGATGCTGATGTTTTTCAAGTTCTTTCTTTTGTTTTAAGATTTGTTGATTTTGTTTAATTACTTTTTCCTGCTTTTCTTTTAATAAGGAATTAATTTCCTGCAGATTTTCTGCTTGTTGCGCCAATTCTTCATTTTTATTTCCTATTTCTTTTTCTCTTTGGATAACTTGCTGTTGCAAATCAACTTTTTGCACCTTATAATTTTTCATTTTTGTTCTATAAATCACGAACAATATTATAAAAAATAACAAAATCATGGTTAACTTAAACCACCAGGTATTCCAATAGGGTGGCGAAATCTTGATTATTATTTCCCGGGGGGTACTTGTACATGTTCCATTGCTGTTGTTTGCTTTAACTTTAAAGATATATTCCCCTGGCGGAATATTCATGTAAATAGCACTTCTTTTTCTATCATCAGTCAAATGCCAATCTTGATCAAAGTTTTCCAGCATGTAACTATATTGGACTTTACCCGGGTGAATATAATCTAGGGCTGTAAATTCAAAGGAGAAGATTTTATCATTATAATCCAATTGAAGGGGCATTGATTTATGTAAACATTTTCTTAATAACGAGAGATTTGATGTCGGTTTGGAATTATCATATAAAATAAAATCAGTAAAAGCTATACGGGGTTCTATCTTTTTTATCTTAAAATCCCCCGGGAAAAAACTTGTAATCCCATTGTTACCTACAATGATCATCTGATTTTCGTATTTAAATATAGAGTTTTTGTTAAAAATGATATCTAGTAACCCGTCCTCTTTATAAAAGTTCATGAAAGTATTGTCCTTTGGATTAAACCTGGATAAACCATTGTTGGTAGTAATCCATAAATTTTGCTCATTATCTTTTTCCATGCCCCGTACAAGGTTCCCCGGTAAACCATCTTTTGAATTATAAAATGCAATGACTTTATCTAATTTTTCATCAAGGAGATGAAGTCCTTTCTCACTTGAAAACCACATCTTTCCTTGTTCAAATCCTTTTATAAAGAAAAAATTATCTCCATGAATCCCGTAAGTTTCCTTGTCATAAATAGTCGCAAGACCATTTTTATATTTATATTTAATCACCATATTTCTTGTTCCAAACCACAAAGCATCAAGTTGATCAATTGTTAAAGAAAAAATAACAGGGTCTACCATGCCCGGGAAATTTTCTTTCGAATAAACAATGAATTTTTCCTTCTTTTTATCAAATTCACATAATCCATTTTCCGTGGCAATCCATAGATGTCCTCTCTTATCCTCGATGATGTCACGAATGATATTTGACGAAATCGAATTCACAGAATTATCATCATGCTGGTATAGCTTTGATTTTCCTGTTTTAAAATCATAGCGCAACAAACCGTTGTAACCTAGCCAAAGATATCCCTGTCTACATTCGAAAATACAAGTTATTTCATTGCTGGTTTTATTAACGGGTAATGGAATAGGAATGGAATTTTTTTTAAATCCTTGGTTTACTTTGTAATACAAGCACAACCCCGATTCATAGCCTACCAATAAACTATCTTTACCAAGTATGAATACCGATGTGACTATACTGTTCCCTTTTAAATTACCAGGATCAGCTTTAAATGAATAATTTTCGAATGGTTGATTTTTACTGGAAACATAGTTTATCCCGCCATCCTTTACTCCATACCAAGTTCCTCCCTGGTTATCAAAAAATATTTCTGAAATATCCTGGTTTACCTGTTCATGAACTGGATTGACATCGTAGTTGATGGGATTGTAAGAATACATTCCTTTACTTGTTCCGAGAACCAGGTTTCCGTTTTTGTCTTCATTAATGGTATTAACCATTATGGCTCCTAATTTCTCTTCAATGCCACGGGCATTCTCAAAAGATTTTTTATTATTATTAAAAAATTGGATTCCCCCTTCATGGGTGGATACCCAAACTTTTCCTCCCTTATCTACATATATATCCTTGGTTTTATTGCTGGCATAATTTTTACCAAGAAGATCGTTTTCCTTGTATCGGATTTTTTCTCCAGTAGAAGGATTGAATTTAATTATACCGTCTTCACTAGTTCCTATCCATAACCAATCTTTGTCAAGTGCAATAGAATTTATTATTCCGGAATTTTTTAATTCTTTTTCAAACTTGTAATTTTTGAAAGATCCGGATTTAAACTGAAAACTGGATAATCCGCCCCAGGTGGCTACCCATAAAAATTGATCATTGCCTCTTATACAAGTTACATAATCATTTAAAAGCGTGTTTGAATCCAAGGGGGAGTTAGTGTACCTAATAAAATTATCTTCAAGGTAATTATATTTCATTATACCTCCTCCACCGGTTCCAATCCAAAGATCTTCTTTCTTATCCTTGTAAATGCTATAAATAAAATTGTGGACCAAACTAGTGGAATCAGCAGGAGTTTGTGTATACACACGAAAGTCATAACCATCAAACACATTTATACCATTGTGGGTTCCTATCCAAATAAATCCTTCACGATCTTGCTCTATCGTGGATATATTAGGATTAGACAATCCTTCTTCATTAGAAAAATGTATATAATTGGACTTTTCATGTTGGGAATAGGAAGTACCCAACAAAATATAGGACAAGGCAATTGACAAAAGTCCTACCCGCAATGACATAAAAAACAGGCTCATACGGCTTATACGGTATTCCAATAAAAAAGTTGTAGGATCTTTTGCTCCCCGATGATTTTTTAAACAACATTATTATTGCATCATATTGCTGAATTACTGCATGTTATAAATATCACCAAGCATATCCCCAATAGATAAACATGCAAAAGTTTTTCAAGCAATGTTTAACAATAATTAGCTTAATTTATTCAATTCTTGGACGGTAAAATTTATTAGGTCTTTTATATAATTTTTTTCGAAAGAAAAATTAATTCCTGCTGTTTCATATATTTCCGGGATGGTAACAGAATACCCCAGGCTTAAAGCTTTTTCGTAGTCGTTTAGAGCTTTTTCAGGATTTTTCTTAAAGTTTCTCCAAATGGCCAATGCTCCAAGTTGTGCAATACCATATTCAATATAATAAAAGGGCACTTCAAATATATGCAATTGTTTTTGCCAGTTAAATTGAAGATATTCCTCGAATCCACCCCATTCAATTTGATCACTGGAAAATTCATTGAATATGGAAATCCATTCCCCTAATCTTTCCCGGGAAGTGTGATTTGGATGCAAGTAGAGCCAATGCTGGAATTTATCAATGGTAGCAATCCAGGGAAGTACTTTAATTATTCCTTCTAATTGCCCTTTTTTGGCACGATTTAATTCTTCATCACCGGGAAAAAATATACTCCAGTGCTCCATGGAGATCAATTCCATGGACATGGATGCAAGTTCAGCTACTTCCGAGGGAAGGCTTTTAAAATATGTCAACTCGAGATCCTTACTTAGAAAAGAATGAATGGCATGTCCTCCTTCATGCATCATGGTTTCTAAATCCCTGAAATTTCCGGCAGCATTCATGAAGATGAAGGGAATATTACTCTCGTATAACGGGTAATTATATCCTCCCGGGGCTTTTCCCTTGCGGGATTCCAAGTCCAAGTAACCGTGCTTGTTCATCATGCTTAAAAAGTTACCGTACTTGGGGCGAATTTTAGAAAAGCATTCTATGGATTTTTCAATCAACTCACTAGCAGTATCAAAGGGTTGCAATGGTGGTTTTAAATCTTTATCAACCTCTAAATCCCAAGGACGCAGCTCATCTAATTTTAATTTGTTTTTCCTTTCCCTGTAAAGGTTATCCACTATAGGAGTTACTACTTCTCGTATGGATTCATGGAATTGATAACAGTCTTCGACAGAATAATCAAACCTTCCTAAATCAATGAATTTATAGTCTCGAAAATTCGAAAAATCTGCATTTAATCCAACTTGGTGCCTTTTTTCAATCAACTTGGTTAAAAGGGTATTTAGTTTTTCGGAATCTTGCAGCCTACGATCATTAATGAGCTTATAAACCTTTTCTCTTACTGGCCTGTCCGGATCTTTAAGATATTTAGCTGCTTGTTGCAGGGTCAATTCCTTTCCCTCGTATTCAATGGTCATTTCCGAAGAAATCTTACCGAATTCACGTTCTTCTACTTGTAATTCCGAGAATAACGGAATGTTCTTTTCCCTGAAAATCTCGAGATGCTTTTTAATTCCCCTAATCATCACGTGATATTTATCCTGGTCAAGTTCATCCAGGAGAGGTGAATTAATAAATTTTTCGTCAAGCTTGTGTGAGAATTCTATAATTTTGGGTTGAACGGTAGTTACAAAATCATTAAAAACTTGTGAATAACCTTCATTTGCAGTATCCCTGGTCATTCGGATATACATTGTAGCAAACTCTTCTTCCAAAACCGAGTTCAATTCAGAGCGTTTTTTTAACCATTCTTCTATGATGTCCTTATTATCGAAGCTGCTAGCTAATAGCTCGTTATAAAAAGGCTCCAGGTTGCTCCAATCCTGTACGTTTAAATCTACCGGAAGATATTTCCTGTTCTTTTTTATCTCTTTTTGATATTGATCCATAACTTATAAGTTTTATTTTCCTTCGCACACATCTTGTTTCAATTATTTTTTTTCTTGTGTAGGAGATTTCTCGTGGGCTTTAGGTGTTTTTCCCGTTTTCTCTACCTTTTTTTCTTCTACCTCATTTTCTACTTGTTCTTCTACCTGTTCTTCTTTCTTTTCTTCTACTTGTTCTTCTACCTGTTCTTCTTTCTTTTCTTCTTCAAAATTCAGCAAATTTAATTCCAGTAGAATATTATACCAGTTAACTATTTTTTTTATGTCAGAAACATATACCCTATCCTTATCATATTCTGGCAAAACTTCTTCGAAAAAACTTTTTAACTCATTGTTCGATGATTTTGGACCGGGAGCGGGCTTTTCTTCTTGCTTTTCTTTTATTTTCTTTAAAACAATTTCTAGGGGAACCTCTTCGCCTTCGGTGAATACGGCAATATCTTCTAGTGAACTTATTTTTGCCGTAGCTGGCACAAAAATTCTCTTGTTATCAACTAGTGATTCTACAATAATACCATTTCTTCCTTGAGAAATGTATTTAAATAAACCTCCCTGTCCCGAAATTGACAATATATCTTTCAGCATAATCTTAAATTAAAAATGATTTGCAAAAATATATAACCTTATAAAATAAAAAAATAGTTATTCTTTTTTCTTGAAAAATCAAACACATATATACTTTAACAACTAATAGGAACCCGGGTATGTTTAAAAAAAATGAATAACATGGTAAATCGGTAAAATTTAGCTGTGTATAAAAATTAACCAAGCCCCTACCTATCAATTCACCGTGGTGGATAATAAAGATTTCCAGCATTAAGTCCAATAAAAAAATTTAGTGGAAAGATGTGTCACATTTTTAGATCAGAAGTAGTTCTTACCCGCAATATCAATGTGACATTTCGCCAATTAAAAATGGAATTTATTGGTAAAATTCCCGTGGTTTTCAAGGGATATTAATTATATGGTCTTTAAATATAAATTTTTGTTGTCTTGAATATTTTGTTAGTAAACCTGTTATGGGTGATGGTGTATTTAGCAGGTGTAAATTTTATCGTTTAAGATCGCGATAGGTTAAGCATAATGATGTATTTTAGCAAAAAATTAGGAACTACTAAAAAAAATAACATGGGAGAGGCTATTATAAAAACCAATTTTGAATTTCCGAAACAGGAAAATTTATACCAGGGTAAAGTAAGAGATGTGTATGATATAGATGGAAAGTACTTGGTAATGATCGTGTCTGACAGAATTTCTGCATTTGACATCGTACTTCCAAGGGGGATTCCTTTCAAGGGACAAGTTTTAAATCAAATAGCATCTAAATTTCTTGATTCCACCCAAGATATTGTTCCTAATTGGAAAATAGATACTCCTGATCCGATGGTGACCATTGGACATAGAGCAGAACCTTTCCAGGTGGAAATGGTTATAAGGGGATACCTCACCGGGCATGCTTGGCGTGAATATAGTGCTGGAAAAAGGATCTTATGTGGTGTACCTCTTCCCGAGGGGATGAAAGAGAATGAAAAATTTCCTGAACCTATTATTACACCTACCACAAAAGCACACGAAGGGCACGATGAAGATATTTCAAGGGATGAAATTTTACAACAAGGGCTTGTTTCGGAAGAAGATTATGTTTTATTGGAAAAGTACACCCGTGAGTTATTTTCCAGGGGAACTGAAATTGCTGAAAATAATGAATTGATACTCGTGGATACCAAGTATGAATTTGGAAAAAAAGAAGGAAAAATATACTTGATTGATGAGATTCATACCCCTGATTCATCCCGATATTTTTATGCCAATGGATATAAGGAAAGATTGGAAAAGGGAGAAAAGCAAAAGCAGTTGTCAAAAGAATTTGTTAGACAATGGTTAATTGAAAATGGATTCCAGGGGAAAGAAGGCCAGGTAGTTCCAAGTATGCCTAATGATTTTGTGAACCAAGTGTCTGAAAGGTATATTGAATTATATGAAAAAATCACTGGTGAAAAGTTTGTAAAACACGGGGAATACGATGTTTTAAATAGGATTAAGGAGAATATTAACAGAAGTTTGGAACAATTAAAAATTTAAATCTATAAAACACGTTTAAATTTTTAAGTAATACCCAAAATTTATATATTTTCGTGAGAAACAAAAGCGTGATAATGAAAAAATTAATTCCTCATCAACTACTTTTGAAACTTTCTGTTTTCCTAATTTCATTTATATTAGCTTCTGCTGTCCGGGTAAATTCGCAGGATACATCTGTTCAAGTGGAAAAATCCAGTGAACGGGTTTTAATCGGTGGGAACATATATTTTCTTCACGTGGTAAAACGTGGGCAAACTTTATATTCTATTAGCAGGGCGTATGGCATGGTCGAAAAAGATATTGCCACCCATAATCCCGGTGTGATTGATGGATTAAAAGAAGGACAAGTCCTTAAAATTCCGGTTGAAGTAACTAGTTCACCGGGAATTTCTATAAACCAAGAAAAAACAGGAGA
>CAZOSQ010000126.1:0-8630 GCA_964582245.1 uncultured Bacteroidales bacterium
TGGTAACTTACCTTATTATAATTCCTGTCAGTTATGTTTAAAAATTATGGAATCCCCGGTAAAGGTCACTCGTATGGTTTGCATGATTCAAAAGGAGGTAGCAGAAAGGATAGCCAGCCCACCGGGAACCAAGTCTCGGGGCATTCTCAGTGTTTTATTACAAGCTCATTACGATATTCAATATCTTTTCACGGTGAGCGAGAATGTATTTGACCCGCCCCCGAATGTTAAATCGGCAGTAATCAAGCTCACTAGGAATGATAGGAAATCCCTGGGATGCAATGAAATACTTTTCAAGAAAATTGTTAAAACAAGTTTTAATCAAAGAAGAAAAACAATAAAAAACTCATTAAAAAGTATTTTGTTAAATTTGCATATTGAGAGTGAATTATTGTCCAGGAGACCTGAACAATTATCCGTTGAGGAATTCATTTCCCTGACTAATTTAGTTGAAAACCATATTCATTAGAAGAACATGCAGTACGAATTAACAAGAGAATTAATTGATGAAATAAAGGTCATTGTTGAGCATGACGAACGAACTACTGCATTCAGGCTAATGAAAGATTTGCATGCAGCTGATATCGCGGAAGTGTTCGAGCACCTAAATGCTGAAGAAGCCAAGTACTTATATTTACTTCTTGAGGGTGAAAAAGCTGCTGATGTCCTAATAGAAATGGAACCCGGGATCAGGGAGAAATTTTTGAAAATATTGCCGGGAAACATCATCGCGCGACAATTCATTGACAATATGGATTCGGATGATGCCGCGGATATCATTGGAGAATTATCAGAACAGAAAAAAGAAGAAGTCCTCCTGCATATCAAGGATCTAGAACAAGCAAGTGATATTGCAGATCTTTTGAGGTATGATGAAAATACAGCAGGTGGCTTAATGGCCAAAGAGCTGGTAACCGTAAATGAAAACTGGGATATAAACACATGCATCAAGGAAATCAGGAAACAATCACTGGACATAGATGAATTGTATTACGTGTACGTGGTGGATGATTCCTATCACTTAAAGGGAACCCTTTCTTTGAAGAAATTATTGCTCCGCACCAAGAACACTTCGGTGATAAAAAATATTTATCACCAAGATGTAATCTACGTGAAAACAGATACCCCTTCCAATGAGGTTGCCAACGTGATGAACAAGTATAATCTCGTTTCACTTCCCGTGGTAGATTCTATTGGAAGATTGGCAGGAAGGATTACCATAGATGACGTGGTGGATGTAATTCGCGAAGAAGCCGAGAAAGATTACCAAATGATGTCGGGTATCTCGGAAGGTGTAGAACATAATGCTAAAGTTTGGATATTAACTAGGGCAAGACTCCCATGGCTATTCGTGGGATTAATCGGGGGAATATTTGGAGCCCAGGTAATAGGAGTGTATGAAACAGATTTACGCATCTATCCAGAAATGGCATTTTTCATACCATTAATTGCTGCCATGGGCGGGAACGTGGGAGTGCAATCTTCCTCTATCATAGTCCAAGGCCTTGCAAATAAGAGTTTGGGACTTATAAACACCCGTAAACAATTATTTAAAGAATTCCTTGTCGCCTTATTCAACGGGATTATATTATCCTTATCGATTTTTTCTTACAATATGATTTTTTCAAAAACACTTGCTTTAACAATCACGGTGAGTTCCGCGTTATTTTCTGTTATTATTTTTGCCTCCTTGTTTGGAACCCTGGTTCCCCTTATCCTTAATAAGTTCAAAATTGATCCCGCCTTAGCCACAGGTCCATTTATAACCACTGTTAATGACATTATGGGTTTATTCATATACCTTACAATTGGCAGGATACTATATGGAATCATGTGAAAATATTTTATTGTCAGCAAATGACTTCTGTTTTAAAGCAAAAAATTAAAGAAACCAGGGTACTATTTTATAATTTATTAAGTTATTGTAGTGTTTATAAAAATTTTTGTAACTATTTTTGTCGTTCACTAATTAAATTAATTTATAAAATATATACTGGTAAATGAGTGAGGTAAAAAAGATTAAATCGGCTCTAATTTCAGTTTACTACAAGGATAATCTTGACAAAATAGTCAAAAAATTAAATGATTTAGGAGTTCGTATCATTTCCACCGGGGGAACAAAAGATTTTATAGAAAAACAAGGAATAAAGGTAACTGCCGTGGAGGAATTAACTACCTATCCTTCTATTTTAGGCGGAAGAGTAAAAACTCTACATCCAAAAGTATTTGGAGGTATCCTTTCCAGGAGAGACAATGAGATGGATCAATCCCAACTTAATCAATATGAAATTCCAGCGATCGATTTGGTTATTGTTGATCTCTACCCGTTTGAAGAAACGGTTTCTTCCGGGGCTTCCGAGCAAGACATTATAGAAAAAATTGATATAGGAGGTATCTCGTTGATCAGGGCTGCTGCTAAAAATTTTAAAGATGTCCTGGTTTTATCATCCAGGTCACAGTACCAAGATTTGCTTGACTTATTACATGAACAAAATGGTGAAACATCCCTCGAAGACAGGAAAAAATATGCAGCCCAAGCATTCAACATATCTTCGCATTACGACACTGCCATTTTTAATTTCTTTAACCAAAAGAATGAAATTAAAGCATTTAAAGAAAGCCTGGTAGATGGTCAACAACTTCGTTATGGGGAAAACCCGCATCAAAAAGGTTATTTCTTTGGCAAATTAGAGGATCTTTTTGAAAAACTACATGGAAAAGAATTATCTTATAACAATTTATTGGATATTGATGCGGCTGTTGGACTAATTTCCGAGTTTGACGAACCCACTTTCGCGATTCTCAAGCACAACAATGCTTGCGGTATTGCATCCCGTCCGGTACTGCTTGATGCTTGGAAAGATTCATTGGCCGGGGATCCTGTATCGGCTTTCGGGGGTATTCTGATCACGAACGTGAAACTAGATAAAGCTACCGCGGAAGAAATAGATCAATTATTTTTCGAAGTAATTATAGCACCTTCCTATGAAGATGCTGCCCTTGATGTACTAAAGAAGAAGAAAAACAGGATCATACTGGTTCAAAAACCTTTAAAACTTTCAAATTATCAATATCGTTCCGCACTTAACGGTTTACTTTTCCAGGAAAAAGACTTGAGCAGGGAAACGGAAAAAGATATGGAAGTTGTTACAAAGAAAGCCCCTACTAGACAAGAATATGAAGATCTGGAATTTGCGAATAAAATTGTTAAACATACCAAATCGAATACCATTGTTTTTGTTAAAAACAAACAACTGTATGCCAGTGGCATTGGCCAGACATCCAGGGTGGATGCGTTAAAACAAGCAGTCGAAAAGGCTAAAAATTTTGGTTTTGATTTGGATGGAGCAGTTATGGCATCTGATGCCTTCTTCCCGTTCCCGGATTGCGTTGAATTGGCTGATAATTCTGGTATTACCTCGGTCATACAACCCGGTGGTTCCATTAAAGATAAAGATTCCATAGAATATTGTGATCAACATGGTATGGCAATGGTATTTACTGGAATTCGGCATTTTAAACATTAAAATAATAAAAAGCCTTAAACTATAAACATGAGCGTTTTTAATTTTTTCACACAGGAAATTGCAATCGATTTAGGTACAGCGAATACTATCATTATTCATAATGATAAAGTTGTCGTGGACGAACCTTCCATTGTCGCTATTGACCATAAAACGGGTAAACTGATAGCAATAGGAGAAACAGCTAGGCAAATGCACGGGAAAACCCACGAAAACATAAAAACTGTGCGTCCTCTCCGGGATGGTGTTATCGCGGATTTTAATGCTGCTGAACAAATGATTAGGGGAATGATCAAGATGATTAATCCTCGCAACAGGTTATTCACTCCTTCCCTTAGAATGGTAGTTTGTATTCCTTCAGGAAGTACCGAAGTTGAAATTAGAGCCGTTCGTGATTCCTCGGAACATGCTGGAGGTAGGGATGTTTACATGATTTACGAACCCATGGCTGCTGCCATTGGTATTGGACTTGACGTGGAAGCTCCTGATGGATGCATGGTCGTGGATATCGGGGGAGGCACTACCGAAATTGCTGTCATTGCCCTGGGAGGAATTGTTTGTAATGAATCCATCCGTATTGCGGGAGATGGTTTCACCGCTGATATTCAAACCTACATGCGCCATCAACATAACATCAAAATCGGCGAACGCACGGCCGAAAATATAAAAATAAACGTGGGGTCAGCGTTGCCCGACTTAGATAATCCTCCAGCAGATTATAATGTCAGGGGACCTAATTTGATGACAGCAATGCCCATTGAAATACCGATCTCTTACCAGGAAATAGCTCATTGCCTGGATAAATCGCTGACAAAAATTGAAAATGCCATTATTTCGGTACTTGAACAAACACCACCGGAACTTTATGCTGACATTGTTAGCCGCGGAATCTATCTTGCAGGGGGAGGAGCATTGTTAAGAGGACTGGATAAAAGATTGGTGGATAAAATTAATATTCCTTTTCATATAGCTGAAGATCCCCTTCAAGCAGTAGCCAGGGGTACAGGCATTGCATTAAAAAATGTCGATAAATTTAATTTCTTAATACGGTAAATGAAAATCGGACTCGCAAAAAGGAATGAGAAATCTCATACGATTCATATCGCGCCAGCATTTTGTGCTATTATTTATACTGCTAGAATTCTTTTCCATTGTAATAATAGTTAACAACAACTATTTTCAAAGAGCAAAGTTTTTTAACTTGGCAAGGTCTGTATCGGGAAATTTTTACGAGAATGTCACTGGGTTAAAAGAGTATCTTTATCTTAAGAAAATCAATGAAGAATTGATGCTAGAGAATGTAATGCTCAAGAACAAACTTGAAACTTTGCATTCCTTCAATCTCTTTATCAAGGAAGACCCGGAAGATACTTTGTCTCAACTTAGTTATATTCCTGCTAAAGTTATCAATAATTCTGTCAATAAACAGTATAACTACCTCACCCTGAACAAGGGTAAAAAACATGGATTAGAGCAGGATATGGCCGTGATCTCCTTTGGGGGGTTGGTAGGAAGAATTGAAGCCGTTTCTGACAATTATGCCGTGGTAATTTCGTTACTAAATAGAGATTCAAAAGTAAGTGGTAAAATCAAGAAAAACCAATACTATGGATCACTTCAATGGCATGGGAGGGGATATCAAACAGCCTATTTTTACGAGATTCCCCAGCATGTCAAAATAAATAAAGGAGATACCATTGTCACCAGCGGGTTTTCTGATTATTTCCCGGAAGGGATTATGATAGGAACAATTAAGAGTTTTAAAAAAGACGGTAATTTTTACAATATCAAGGTGAACTTATCGACAGATTTTAAAAATCTTTATTATGTGAACGTGGTATACAGTCCTGGAAAAAAAGAACAAATCGAACTGGAAAATATGATTATTCAATGATTAAAGTATTACCTCGCAATTTATTCCGATTTGTATTCCTTGTCCTCTTGCAGGGACTCATTCTGAATAACATACAGGTAAATGAATTCATTGTACCCTATTTTTATGTTATTTTTATTCTCTTGATGCCATTTGAAACTCCCCGTTGGATACTCCTTATATCAGCTTTCCTGTTGGGTCTTTCTGTCGATTTTTTTACTTTCACATTCGGGATGCATGCTTCAGCCACCGTGTTTATGGCATTTTTACGCCCGTACGTGTTATCATTGATTGCCCCCAGGGATGGTTACGAACCCGGAAGTTTTCCAAGAATATATTATTATGGCTTTACCTGGTTCTTGAAATATACTTTTATCCTAGTCTTTGCCCATCACTTTTTTTTATTTTTTATAGAAATTTTTAGGTTTTCTGAATTTTTTATTACTTTTTCGAGAATTCTATTGAGCACCCTCTTTTCAGTAACCCTGATTATTTTAAGTCAATTTTTTATATTCCGGAAATAGACAATGAACCCTTTTGTCAGGAGATACATAATAAGCAGCATATTCGTGGTAACCTTCTTGGTTATCTTGGTCAAATTATTTATGCTACAAGTCTTAAATACTGAATACAAGTATTCTGCTGATAATATTTCCCAAAGGGTGATAACCCAATATCCAGCCAGGGGTCTAATTTATGATCGTAATGGCGAATTAATTGTCTCTAACCAACCTGCCTATGATATTCGCGTAGATAGGTTCAAGGTCAATGTATTTGACACGATCGAATTATGCAAATTATTGGATATTACCCCTGAATTTGTTGAAAAAAAACTGGTACGAATCCGTAGGAGACCAGAACCTTTCTTGGAACAAGTTTCACCGGAAATGTATGCCAAGTTTCAAGAAAAATTGTATAAATTCCCGGGGTTTTATGCCGAACCGCGTACTTTGCGTCGATACAATAAAAAGTTTGCATCCCATTTATTGGGATATATTACCGAGGTAGATTCTTCCGATATTAAAAAAGATCCATATTATATAATTGGTGATTATATTGGTAAAAGCGGTATAGAGAAATCTTACGAGAAAGAATTGAGGGGTAAAAAAGGTAAAAAGATATTCTTCGTGGATGTAAAAGGAAGAATAAAAGGATCTTATAAAGACGGTAAATTTGATGAACCTTCGGTGGTTGGATCTGATCTTTACACGACCATTGATGCGGATCTTCAAGAATACGGCGAGAAATTGATGAAACAGTTCAGGGGCAGTGTTGTGGCCATTGAACCTGCCACCGGTGAAATTCTAAGCCTGGTTTCCCATCCCTCCTATGATCCCTCCTTATTGGTAGGAAGGGTTCGCTCGAAAAATTTTGTCGAATTACAGCTAGACACACTAAAACCCTTATTCAATAGGGCTTTAATGGCAAAATATCCCCCGGGCTCAACTTTTAAAGTAGTAACTGCCTTGATAGGCTTACAAGAAAATGTTCTTTCAACAAAAACCACTTATTACGTAGATGGTGCATATTATGCTGGGGGTTTACGAATTAAAGACCATATTCATGGCGCTTTTGTTGATTTTTATACTTCCATTGAAAAATCTTCTAATGCATATTATTGCCATGTATTTAGAAACATCTTGCAAAATCCCGTTTATCCTACTGTAACTGATGCTTACAACAAATGGAGAGAATATCTTTTATCTTTTGGTTTCGGTGAAAAACTAGGCGTGGACATTCCCGGTGAATTGAATGGATTCGTACCGGAACATTCATATTATGACCGTTATTATGGAGAAGGTCGCTGGAAAGCCTTAACAATTATCTCCTTGTCTATCGGGCAAGGTGAATTAGGCATGACTCCCCTTCAAATGACCAATATGACGGCAGCCATTGCCAATAGGGGATATTTTATAACCCCTCATTCAGTTAGAAAAATTACCGATGATACTCTTGATACAAAATATATTAAACGACATGAAATACCCATTAACAACCAATATTTCGACGAAGTAATTCAAGGAATGTACCTAGCTGTAAACAACGGGTACAGTGGTACTTCATTTAGGGCAAAAATAAAAGACATAGATGTTTGCGGTAAAACCGGTACAGCACAAAATCCTCATGGCGAAGATCATTCTATATTTGTAGCTTTTGCCCCAAAGGATGATCCAAAGATTGCTATCTCAGTCTACATCGAGAATGGTGGCTTTGGTGGTACTTGGGCCGCACCTATAGCCGGACTTATGATTGAAAAATATCTTAAGGGTGAAATCACCAACACCTGGGAAGAAGATCGGATACTTAATGCCAAACTAAAAGAATAAATAATTATGAGAAGGGATCTTGGCATCATACGAAATCTAGACTGGCTTACCATCATCATTTACTTGGTATTGGTAACCATTGGGTGGATGAATATTTATGCAGCTGAATATAAGGATATTACCGAAGCCTCTCATTTTCAATATAATTATGGCAAACAATTAATTTGGATTGGTTTAGCTTTTTTAATAGCCATCATTATCATTTTTATTGATGCCAAAATGTATTCTATATTTGCTTATCCCGCTTATGGTTTCATACTGCTTCTTTTGATCTTGGTTCTACTGGTGGGGACAGAAATTAAGGGTGCCCAGGCCTGGATCAAATTGGGCGCTATACAGATCCAGCCCTCAGAATTTTCCAAATTTGCTACTAGCTTAGCCCTTGCAAAATATTTAAGTTCCTATAATCAAAAAATTCACGATTTAAATAACTTGGCTAAAATTGCTGGTATTATTCTTTTACCTTTTGGATTCATCCTATTGCAACCTGATATGGGATCTGCACTTGTTTTTTCCTCTTTTCTTTTTGTACTATACAGGGAAGGACTTTCCGGGATATTTTTATTTATTGTACTTTTGGCAATTATCCTATTTACCGGTGCTTTAATGTACCCGGATGTTTACGTGATCTCTTCCATTTTGGGAGTAGCTTTCTTGGTTTATTGGGGATGGGAGAAAAAAACAAAATTTGCACTAATCTCTTTACTAATATTGTTACTGGTCACTTTTTTCACCTGGTTATTCACGGAAATCAGTAATTTAAATATTGGCTTGTATAAAATCATTTTAGTCTCCGTGATAGCTTCGCTGGTTGTTTTTTTCGTACTAGCCCTTCGCTATAAAACCAAAAAAGCCTTAGTAATCATTGGATTTATAATAGGTTCCATTGCATTTTCCAACATGGTT
>CAZOSQ010000127.1:0-2165 GCA_964582245.1 uncultured Bacteroidales bacterium
TGTACATTCTCAGATACACCAAATATAAGTTTTCCGCCTTTCTCGTTAGCTAATGCAACAACATATCCTAAAACACTTTTCCTGCCATTGTTGTAGCTATATTGTGTTATGGCTTTCTTTAACTCAACCTTGTCTTCTTTCTCTTTTAAAAATTTTATTTCTTCGATAGTCATATTTTTGGATTACTTTAAAAATGGCACAGCCCCAAATTTCCCGGTTTTATATGCATTGTAATAGGATAGTTCTTTGCGTATATCAAATTCTGCCATGGAGTAAAGTTCCGTTGAGCCATCTTCTTGTTTCTCCGTGAACCAGATAGCATCTTTGCGCAAGAGATCTTTTTCATTTAAAAGTGAAATGTTGTGTGTTGTGGCTAAAAATTGTACATTCTTGCACTGTTGGCTCTGAACAAGAAAATACCTGATTAAATGATTTACAAGAATTGGATGTAAAGATGATTCAATCTCATCTACCGGAAGAAATCCATTGCTATTAAACAATTTATAAAGAGGAGCGGAAAACCCATAATATCTTAAAGCCCCTGCTGATTGGAATTGTTCAGCTAATTTATACTTACAGATTTCACCTTTTTGGTTCACTATATGTTCAAATTCCAATTTACCAATCTTTTCATCCGATCCTTCCTGGTTTTCTGTCTTATACAAAATATCAGTAATGTTATATTCTGCATTTTTCAGAAAATCTATTGTGAATTTCTTTAATTCATCATTAATTTTAATGTTCCTGTTTGTATATTCTATTATTCCAATACCTTTCCCAAATCCAGGTGGAAAAACAGGGGGTAAAAATTGTTTCTTAAACCATTCCCGAACATTATGCATTGCAGGTATGGTGAAATTTACTTGCTTAGTTGCGGCAATAACAGAAGTGTTATTCAACGTATAACCAGTAATAAGTTCTTTAACACTTTTTGGTATTTTAATTTTATTTCCAAATTCAATGACTGAAACATCCTTATCTTTATCATAAAACCTGTCGAATATTACCGCAGGTTGTGTTCCCGGATAATACTGTAGTTTTTCATTGTATATGATATTTTTATCGACTGAAATGCTATAAATAAATTTTACTGCCTGTATATAAAAAGTTAATTCAAAATGACCGGGTTCGCGAGCAGAATTTCCAAATAGAAAAGGAATAAATCCGGTTTCTTTCTCCCGATCATTTGGTAGTTCACGTGCAATCTCCCTTATAAAATCAAAAGCCTTTATTAAATTACTTTTCCCCGAAGCATTCGCCCCGTAAACAATCCCGAACCTGAGTATTTTAACCCCGGGAGCAACCTCGGTAACATAATAATCCTCGTGTGTTTTGTCTTTCGTGGCTTCAAAACTGAAGGTTACCTCGTTTTTGAATGATAAGAAGTTTTGTATTTTAAATTCGAGTATCATGTCGCTTTGTTTGTAATTTAATTACAAATATACAAATTATAAATGAATATTATTTAATTATATTTTAATTTCATGTAAATAAATTACACGTAATTGATATTTATATAATGTTATTTTTCATTAATTCCCCGTTGAATGCTTGTTGCACCAACCCGTTGAACAAATCCTCGCTCTCCTGCATGCTTTTCTTTACCAGTTCTTTTTGGGCTTCGATGTTTTGCACGATTTGGGCGAAGTGGTTTTGGAGGTTGATTGGGGGAATCAATATATCAAATTCACATATTTTTTTTAATGTATACCTTTGAATAGCTGAACCTGACATATTATTTTTTATATACTGAGCCTTAATCCTTTCTTCATTAAGCCAAAAACATAAATAATAATTAGAAATGATCTCATAATTTGGTTTTAATAAAGCTAAACTCGAAAGTAAACTAACTTCATATTCGAAAGTGTTTATGGCTGCTATACCAGTTGTTGCTCCATCTTTTATATACAGTACATCCCCTTTTTCGGGGTTGCATCTTTTATAAATAGGAATATGATGTTCTTCTGAAATAAAGGAAGGAGCAACATTGAAATCCAAACCATATCTTTTAACATGTTTTGCTGTAATATAAGGAACACCTCTTTCAGTAATAGGAGGAGAATGATGTGTTCCATCAGTAATTTTCACGCATACTTCTTTTAATGTTTTCTTCTCCCACCCCTTCTCATTCCTCACCGGGTCCCCGAACATATCCAGGAAAACAG
>CAZOSQ010000127.1:2265-8616 GCA_964582245.1 uncultured Bacteroidales bacterium
CCTCCCAATTCATTCAACAAACCAGCCCTCTCCTTATCCAGTTGGTTAATGCGGTCAATAATTTGCCGCGGGGGATCATAATGTATCTCCTCGTGCACGATCTCCTGGTAAAGGTTAAAGGAGAGGTTGTAGTTTTCAGCACGTATCTCTTCCGCGTCAACGAAAAATTGCTGCGCGGTGCGGTCATTCTTTTCTTTCAGCAGTTTATCGGGATGGGTGAATTTTTCAATGATGTCGGGAATGTTGTTTTCCTCGTGCTTGTAGGTGCGCATGGAGGGCAGTTCGGGTTCGTTCTCATCGGGTTTACCCAACATGTTGCGTTTGTCGTCCAGCGAGTAGCCGTCGGCTTTCATGTCGTAAAACCACACCTTGTTTGTCCCGCCGGTGCCGGTTTTGGTAAAGATAAGGATCCCGGTGGCTACCCCGGTATAGGGTTTAAACACGCCCGAGGGCATGGAGATCACCGCCTGCAACTGGTTTTCTTCCACCAGTTTTTCCCGGATGGCCAGGTGGCTCTTGGTGGAGCCAAACAACACGCCTGCCGGCACGATCACCGCGCAACGCCCGCCCGCCCGCAGCATGCGCAACATAAGGGACAGGAAGAGCAATTCTGTTTTCGCGCTTTTAGCGGTTTTGCCCAGGTTAAGCACTTTTTTCAGGCTCAGCTCTATGTTGTCATAATCCACTGTCCCCGTGAAAGGCGGGTTGGCGAGGATCAGGGAGAACTTGTTTTCCAGGACATTGTCACCCGACAGGGCATCCATGTATTGCAACTTGGGGTTGTCAATGCCGTGCATCTGCAGGTTCATGGCACTCACGCCGATCATGGTGGTGTCGTTTTCAAACCCGCTTAACATGCCGTTGTTAAAATGTTCGCGGAACTCTTTTTTGTAGAACTCGTCGGTGTAATTCTCCCGCAGGTATTCCACCACGCCTACCAGGAAACCGGCCGTTCCGGCAGCGGGATCACAGACCAGCTCGTTTGTTTTGGGCTGCATCATATTAACCATCATGCGGATAATATGCTTGGGCGTGCGAAACTGCCCGTTGATACCGGCAGAAGAGAGCTTGGAGAGCAGGTACTCGTAGAGGTCGCCCTTGGTGTCCCTGTCATCGAGTTGAATTTTATCGAGCATCTGCACCACCCGGTCAAGCAACTTTGGCGAGTTGATCTCGAAGTTCGCGTACCGCATGGTCTCTGCAAACAAGCCCCCTTTTCTGCCGATGGATTTGATAAAGTCAAACACCCCTCCTTCCTTCCTGAACAAGCTGAACATTTGCTCGGGGTCTTTGTTTTTGAAGACATTCCAACGAAGCTCCCTTTGTCCTTCCGTGAAAATGGGATCCTGGATTTCCATTTTCAGCTTGTTTGCCTGTTTTTCTTTCAACTCCTGTTGGCGGTCAAGGCTGCGGATAAAAAGCAGATAGGTAATTTGCTTGATAATGCTCAGCGGGTCCGTCATCCCGTTTTGCCAGAATTCCCTCCATATTCTGTCGATATCGCTTCGTTGTTGTCCTGTTAGCATCTCTCTTTTTATTTTTATTCAAAGTTAAAGCATCCTAGTGCAAGCAATTTGCACTTGTCAGCTATTTTTATAATTCTCGTCCACAAATTTCTTAAACCAGGTTAAAAATTCCATCACTCCAAAGGTAATGGTTAATAGGGAATATTTATTCAGGTACTTTTCATCTTTGTAGATATGGGAACAAATACTGCTTACCTTTTCCAGCGGTTCAATCAGCCAGCCTAAATGATCAGGAATGATCTTGTCAATCTTTGAAATTCGTACATTAGGTATTTCTTTACCTCTAAGGCGCCAAGCACAATACGTTAAATTTACCCTTCCTTTCTCATATCTGAAACAAACCTGGGGCAGCAAAACGTCATCTATTTCATGCAACCTACTATATATGGCTTCGATAATCTCACGCAACGTATTAAAATCATTCTTTTCCCATTTATTATTTTCGATCGCCAGAAGAACACTCATTAATTTTTCACTTACCTGATTTGGCAGGTAATTGTCTCCAAAAGATTCAAATGGCTCAGGATATCTCTCCTTGATTCTATTTTTATCATTAAAATTGATCTCTTGGAGGATTTCATGAAACAGTTTTTCTTCATCTTTTGCTTTGATAAAAATCTTCTCATCTTTAAAGATAACTCCGAAAACTTCATGGTAAGCCGTATTTACAAAACGAGGAATATATAAACCTTTACCTTTCAATTCGTCAAGGACTTGCAGTGATTTTTTAAGATGTCTGGGGTCATCCCCCTTACTATCTTGATCAAGTTTGCCTTTACCATCCAAAATAATTGCATCAAAAGAATCAAAATTCCGTTTTAACTCACTTTCAGCTTCCTCCCACACCTCATGCACGACAAGATCAAGGTTAAATCCATTGTATGCCCTGTCCTTTAAAGGTTCATAATATCTTTTATCATCATCAACAACAAGAATTTTCGGGTATTTTTTCATTTTAAGTTGTTTTTGGAATTTGTATATAGAAATGTACACCAACCCTCATCAAATCAAAATTCGGAAAATGGGAGCCAGCTTCATTTTTTTCAAGGAAAATAAATGTCCCGGGTTCCATTAGCTCAATTTTACCTTCGTGGTTCTCAACCACTTTTCCAACCAGGAAGCCCCCGATCCCACTGCCTTTTGAAGAATCGAAACGTTTACCAAATGTTAGAAAATCAAGTAAAGAAAAACCTATAGGAAAAGGTTGGCCGTCATTGATCAAACTAATATAGTAGTAGTCTTCGTCCGTTGACAAATTGAAAATTATTTTTCCCTTCTTTGTTTTTTCCCAGTCGTATCCATGGCAAAATGAATTATACACGAAATTCCGGATAAGAAGGCCAAATTGATGTTTATCCAGGAATATCTCAGGATCATTTTCTGTAATTTTCTTATCTTCTGATGAATAATAAAAGTTAAAATGATGCAGGATATCAGTTAACTTTTGTACCTCTTCCTGGAAAAAATGTTTGAAATTAAGTCTTTGTAATTGAGTTTCGGTTTTATTTATGTTAATAACATTCTGCATGTTATCCATCAGCAAACTTATATCTTGCAAATTCCGTCCTATAACCTGAAAAGTTTCTTCAATAGTTCGGGCTTCAGTCCGCTTGGAGATTTTAAGCGAGGTATCGACATTGTTTAAATCTAAGGCGTTTTTTAAATTTTTTATATCATTTGAAACTCCTCCAATAATGTTTCCCAATTCATGTTTTAATGACCCGAACAGGTCTATTTCTGAATTTTTTGCCAGACCAAGCTTGTCAGCTAATTTTGAAACTTCTTCAAATTTTGATGAGTAAATAATTTCCTTTTTGTTCTTCAATACTTTTTCCTGTTCATCGATGGGAGGACAATGTATTTGTAAAGTAAGTATATCTTTTAAGCGTATCCTCTTTAAGCTGGTGGCGCCATAAGCTTTGGAGGCCAGTTGTTTTTCAATTGGGGTACTGGCCAATTCATAAATCAGGTATTCCGGGATTATCTTTTTTTCATCGATTTTGAACGCGTAAATATGCGGGGATACCAAAACTGGGTTATCCTGAAAATCGAATAAGGTAGGTTTAAAACTACCCTCGATGCTTCCAACGAGCAATGCCTTGAAATCAACAACATAACCTTCTTTTCCAGAGTTGTTTATTTCTAACTTATGGAATTGAAATTCGCCATAAAATTCCTTGTTCAGGTTTTTAATATTTACATAAGGATAATCGGAATTTCTTGATCTTTTTTTCTCAAACGACTTACAGATTTCCTGAAACTCAACGATATTATCGTCTTTTAAACCAGGTTCTTGCAAATATCTTTTTACAACCAGGTTAAACTCGTTTGTATAAATTTTTTCTTTCCTGATGAGATCTTTTTCCTGGTTTTTATAGAATGGTCGTGGTTCCGAAACAACCTCTGATCTTGTTTCTTCTTCAAGGAGGTCCTTTATTGCCTGGCTATCCCAAACCAGTTCATTTTGCTCATTTTTCAAAAAACTATCTTCGAGGTTGATAAATTCTACCTCTTCATTTTTTTTGTTGCTGATAACTAAAATACTGGTTTTAATGGATAAAAATGGCTGGAATATGTTAATTGGCAAGGAAATTACCTTTTCAAGCAAATATTCATCAATTAATTTCTTTTTTAAGGCTACATTTCCTATTTCCTCGCTAAAAAGAAAATTTTCCGGAACGATAAAGATTGCTTTCCCATTTTTATTCAAATAGTTCAGGTTTGATTGTATCGTTAAATTCGTTTCATCATTTGATTTAATTGGGATATTTTTAGGAATATCACTTACTCTCTTACCAAAAGAAAAACCAGTAAAAATCAGGTCATATTTTTTATCAACTATGGGGAAATATGAACTTGAATGATAAAAATTATCTGGTGCAAAGCCATTCAAAAACAGAATCATCAGGCTTATAGCGTAATTGTTATCATTGATTTCATTACCCGAAAAGTTTTGTTTGAAAACCTCTCCCTTTTTCAATAATATTGGCAATGAACACGTACCTGCCCGTGGTATAAATAAACTTGAACAATCATAACCAGCCAATAATATATCAATAATATTGACCACGTTTATTGGTATTGATGGATTCTCATATCTCCTGAAATACTTCTTTAATACTGTTTCATAAATAAATAAGTTGAAGATATTGTCTGGTATTTCTTCTTCTGAAAGGTTTATTTTTGAGAATAGGTAATTAATCTTGTTATCAAACTCTTCAACATGTATTTCCTGGTATGTTTTAATTAAATGATTAAAGTGTTCATAGAACATAGTTGATGATTTGTTCAATGAATTTAGTAATTCCAAATAAAATGAAGTAAATGACGAGGTATCGATTTCAACATCTTTAAAAATGAATGAGAATTTAATTGGATTTGCTTTAATACGAAAGGCAAAATAGAATGAAACCAAAAGAACCTCGTTAGCAAGAATATGACTTTCATTTAGCAAACTAATTAATTCATTATTAAAGCTCTGAAGCAGTTTATTCTCCTTGTCCTTTAAAGTAATTTGATCTGGATTGATAAAAGAAAAAATATCAGGAAAATTTTGTATTCTGGCTAAAACCTGATTTTCAGGGACTATCCCTTTATCATTTCTTTGAAACAGGTTTTCATTATTAATATGTTCAGTAATAGTTTTTACTGATAACGTTTTTGCATTTTTGTCAACAAACACCTTTATGATAGCATCTTGTAATGTCATTTTCAAGTTTTATGTTCCAAGTACAAAGTAAAAGTACAAAAGTGCAATCTTTTTGCACTAAATTTTTTTATTTTTATATCAACAAAAAATCATACAGATGCCCCAGAACAAACTCGCCAGTTTCCGGTACCGGGTCATAAATAACTGTCTGAAGAATACTGGCAGGAAATGGACCATGCAGGATTTGATAGACGAAATATCCCACCAGCTTCATGAAAATTTCGGCATTGAAAAGGGCATAAGCAAACGCACTTTCCATTACGATATAAATGTTATGAGAAGTTTGCCACCAAGGGGTTTTGATGCCCCAATCGCGGTACGGGATGGTTATTATACTTACGAAGACCCGGATTTCACCATAGAAAACACGAACCTGAGCGAGTCGGATATAGAGACAATTAACAACGCCATTACCTTGTTAAGCCAATTTAAAAAGTTGACTATCCACGAGGAACTGGCCGTGGTGCGCGAAAAATTAAGAGGCGAGATTTTGCAACAGGGCGAACAGGAGCAAGTAATTGAATTCGAGAAGAAAGAAGTCAAGGGCAGCGAATTGCTTGCCCCGTTGTTTAAAGCCATCACCAAAAAACAAGCAATCCGATTGGATTATAAACCATTCCGGTCTGAAAGGATCAAAGATTTGGTCATCCACCCATATTTTTTAAAGCAGTTCAATCACCGATGGTACCTGCTTGGTTTCTGCCAAAAGCATCAAAACATTGGCATCTATAGTCTTGACCGAATCGAAAACTGGGAAATAACCAAAGAAAAATACATCGAGAACGATAAAATAGACCCCGAAACCTATTTCAAGGATATTATCGGGGTGACGATACCCGAAAATGAAGAAATCCAGGAAATAATAATCAAGGCAGACAACAGGCAACTGCCTTATATTAAAACAAAGCCCCTACACCATAGCCAACAAATAATTGAAGAAAACGAAAGTGGCATGACGGTTCAACTTAAATTAATCCCCAATTACGAGTTTTATTCATTAATCCTGAGTTATGGCGATTCTGTTGAGATTTTGGCGCCCCAGAAAGTGAGGGAGGAGATGAAGGGGAAGGTTGGGGGGATGGCGATGGGCTATAAAAGATAATATATATTATCCAA
>CAZOSQ010000128.1:0-8599 GCA_964582245.1 uncultured Bacteroidales bacterium
GTATATGTTGCTGTACCTGGACCCAATCTTGAAACACGGGCAGAATATAGATTCTTAAAAATCATCGGGGCTGACGTGGTTGGGATGTCAACTGTACCTGAAGTAATCGTGGCAAATCACATGGGGCTGCCTTGTGCTGCAATTTCTGTTATAACAGACGAATGCGATCCGGATAATTTAGTCCCGGTAGATATTGCCGAAATAATAGCAGTGGCCGGTAAAGCGGAAACAAAACTAGTACAGGTATTTACCAGTTTTCTTGAAAATTTTTCTTGAAAATTAATGTTATCTTAATAAAAATTATCTTAATTTTTGTTTTACTTAGTAAAACAAAAAGTTTACCTCCTGGACTACTTGTATTATGCGTTTATTAAGGACATTAAATACTTTGAACCAAATAATTTTTTAAGTATGAAGGTAAGTCTAAAAACAATCGAGGATTTTCTAGCTCCCAAAAAAATGGCTATTGCAGGAGTTTCAAGGAACAAGAAAAAATTTGGATACAACGTTTTTTCCGATCTTACAAAATTAGGATATACGATTTACCCCGTGAATCCTAATGCAGAAATGATCGATGAAACCAAATGTTTTCCAGATGTGCAATCTTTACCTGGAGACGTGGAGAATCTACTCATTTTAACTCCCAAAGAAAAAACAGATATCGTGCTCGAGGATGCAGTGAAAAAAGGAATAAGAAACATTTGGATCCAGCAAATGTCACAAACACCAAAATCTTTTGAAATAGCTAAATCTGCCAATATTAACCTTATTGCGAATAATTGCATATTCATGTTCGCAAATCCAAGAGGAATACATAAATTTCATGCTTCGATAAAAAAATTGTTTGGAGTATACCCAAAGTAAATCCTTTTTCTTAATCCTGGAAAGATGGTAAATAATAATCGTCAAAAAAGGATTTGGTTCTATTTTTACTCAATTCATAAATCCCCCCTAAAATAAATGAACCTGGTAAATGTTTAGTTATTAGCTTTTTATGAAATATCATGAATCGTAATTTTACTGTAGAATTAAAAAAATACTTTTAAGGTTTGGTTTCATTTCTTCAAGATTTAAACATTTTTTTAACAATTATTATAACCTAACTGCTTTATACCCCGTAAGAGAAATCAAAAGGCACTCCTAATTATACCTTTTTTATTTTAAAAATTCTACTTGAATAAACAATCACCGATGGGAAAATTAGTTTTTTTTGTTGATGACGATAAAATGATTCTGAATTTGATGGAATATACTTTTAGCGGGAGAGATGGAATAAGTGTAAAAACCTTTGCCTCCGGGGAAGAATGCCTGAAAAGTATTAATATGAATCCTGATTTAATAATACTTGATTATAACCTGAGCAATGGTAAAGAAACTATTATGAATGGGTTAGATATTCTGAAAACGTTAAAAAAACAAAAACATCAAACAAAGGTAATCATGTTATCCGGTCTTGACGATGATGAATTGGTACATGAATTTATCAATTCCGGTGCGAGGAAATATATCCATAAGGATAACTATTTTATTGATACTTTAATCCAGGTAATCAACAAGGAAGTCCAAGTAAATTGATAATTTTTAAGCAAATACTTCTATTTCCTTCACAATATTTTGTGCAGCATCTCCTTTTCCATACAGATTTACCTCGAAATTATATCTTTTATTTTTTGACTCTTCATACAATGAGATAATTCTCTGCATTTCACTACCCCCCAAAGAATTAACTCCTAACTCGATTAACTCTACCCATTCTGTTTCATCACGCAACGTGATACAAGGCTTTTTAAAGAAAAATGCTTCCTTTTGTAACCCCCCACTATCTGTCATCACCAATGAGGCATTATTCAATAAATAAACCATTTCAAGGTAACCCACCGGTTCAATTAAATGAATATGATTTGATGACAAGTTTATATTTAATTTTTCCATTATTTTCCTCGTACGCGGGTGAAGAGGTATAACAACAGGGATCTCTCTCGATATTTCTTTGAGTGCCTCGATAATGGAAGTTAACCTGCTGGAATCATCCGTATTTTCAGCTCTATGAATAGTGACCAGGACAAATTTACCCGGTATATCCAAGGCGGGTTTTAGAGATTTTTCGTTGTAAAACAATGCAGCATCAAACATTACATCACCGGAATTGATCAGTTTATGGTTTATGCTTTCAAAACCTTCCCTTGTAAGATTGCTAATGGCTGTTTCCGTGGGACTAAATAAAAGTGTACTAACCCTATCCGTCAAGATTCTATTAATTTCTTCCGGCATACGCATGTTAAATGAACGCAAACCGGCTTCAACATGGGCCACGTTTATATGAAGCTTGGCAGCTGCCAATGCCCCTGCCAAGGTAGAATTAGTATCGCCATATACCAGGACCCAATCAGGTTTAACTTCCAACAAAATCTCCTCGATAGCAGCAATCATTTTCCCTGTCATGGCTCCATGGCTAAGCCCATTAATAGCTAAATTATAATCGGGAACAGGTATTTCCATCTGCCTGAAAAAGATATCACTCATATTGCTATCAAAGTGCTGTCCTGTATGCACGATGATTTCTTTAAAATTACCTCTCCTTTTTAATTCCCTGCTAACAGTGGCAGCTTTTATAAATTGTGGACGAGCCCCCAAAACAGTTACTATTTTTTTTCCCATAATATGAAAGTTTAATAATATTCCATTCGCTTCTTTGCAGGAGACAACTTGAACAACCACAAATAATAACCTCGAACTATCTAAAAAATTAACAGAATATAAGGATGATAAGTTCGGCATTTTAACACTTTATTTTTACAGGTTATTGATTTCTTAACTTTTATCATTATCTCATTATCGTTTATTTCAAATAAGCACAATCTATTGTCACTACCGAAGGAATTTCTAAATAAATAAGGTAATTTTAGGGGATGAAAAAAGAACTTTTTTTTTCTGCTGCCAAATTTCCTTTTTTTTATGGATGGGTAGTATTAGGAGTCTCCACGCTAGGGATGATCATGAGCATACCGGGTCAAACTATAGGTATTTCGGTTTTTACAGAAGATTTGAAGTCTGTTTTGAATATTTCTTCATTAACCATTACCATTAGTTACTTGATAGGTACCTGTGGAAGTGGTTTATTGATAACTTATGCTGGTAAATTATTTGATCGTCATGGAGCACGAAAAGTTGCTGCATTTGCCTCTATTTTTCTTGGACTATTCTTAGCTTACTTGTCTTATACTGATAAAATTAGTTTTTATTTGGTTAACCAGTTTAATTTTATAAATCGTAATGTGATTCTGATAACCATTTTATCAATAGGTTTTTTTGGAATTAGGTTTTTCGGCCAAGGAGTTTTAACAATGTCTTCCAGGAATATGGCCATGAAATGGTTCGAGAAAAACAGGGGATTTGCCAATACCTTTTTAAGTATATTCACCATCGTGGCCTTTAATTATTCTCCAACCTTGTTAAATGATTTGGTGAATTCACATGGATGGCGTGGTACCTGGCAATTACTTGCGTGGGTTATAACTATTCTATTTACGATTATTATCATTGTGTCATATAAAGACAATCCTTACGATGTAGGATGTAAACCAGACGGTAATAAACCACTATTTCAAAAAAAAAAGAAAAGAAACCTTGGAAATGGGAAGGATCATACCCTTAAACAAGCAATTTCATCTTTTTCTTTTTGGCCATTTAACCTACTTATGACTATCAATGCTTTCCTGATAACTGGATTTACTTTTCACGTGGAAGATATATTTTTAACAGCAGGATTTAGTTCAGGGAGTGCTTTCTCCATTTTTGTACCCTCCGCCGTTATTTCATTTTTCGCCAGCTTAATTTTTAGCAACTTAAGTGATTTTGTTAAATTAAAGTATTTATTGGTTCTTTATGGCATTAGCCTTGCACTTGTATCATCTAGTATCATTTTCCTTGGATTTTACCAGTATGCAACATGGTTATTTATCCTGGGAAATGGAATGATGGGAGCCTTGTATTTCGTGTTATCAGCAGTAACGTGGCCCAGATTCTTTGGCATTCAACACCTTGGAGCTATATCGGGATATTCTTTAAGTTGGGTTGTCATTGCAAGTGCACTAGGACCCATTTTGTTTGCTTTATCTAAGTTCCTTTTTAAATCCTATATACCTATCGGATTATTTATAAGTATAATTTCAATTATACTTATTTTCCTGTCGGTAAAAACTAACAATCCCAATGAAAATGAACTATTCAAAAATCGTCTCTAACACCACCCGGGATCAAATCTTTTTCCTCCTAATTTTAACAGGATATCACGATTGTATGCATTTCATGGTAAATCTTAAAGTGACACAATAATAAACCCACATTATATTAAAAAATGATGAAATTTAACCCCCCCGACAATTTTCTCAACGTTTTTAATGTTTTTGAAATAGAATTAACTTTTGAAAAATAGAAAAGTATTTTTTTCATGTTGAACAAACTAATTAGCCATGATATATTATATTTAATTGCTTTATGCTTAATAGCGATAGGCTTACCACTCTCCGAAGCCCTTATTAGCATTGGAATTGTAGCAATTGGTATTAATTGGATACTGGAAGGAAAATTTAAAACAAAATATAATTTATTTATAAATAACAAAAGTTTATGGATATTTCTATCCATTTACGCGGTTCATGTATTATGGTTAATAGGTACCGAAAATTGGTCTCATGCTTTGAAGGACTTAAGGATAAAACTGCCCCTCCTGGTATTACCCCTGGTAATGGGTACTTCTTTGCCATTAAATAAAAAAAAAATTCACTTCTTGATCCTCCTATTTTCGGCATCTGTACTAGTAGGATCTTTAGTTAGTACGTATGTTTTACTAGGTTTTTCAGGTAAAGAGATATTTGATCCCAGGGAAATTTCGATTTTTATTTCCCACATAAGATTCTCATTGCTCATCAACATATCGATTTTTTTTCAAGGATATTTCATATACAAGAAAGATTTTATTTTTAACAGGGAAAAGTATTTTCATTTTTTCTCCCTGGTTTGGCTGGTTTTTTTCCTTTTTATTTTAAATTCATTAACCGGTATCATCATATTCTTAATTATCCTATTTTTTGGACTAGGTTTCATGGCATATAAATCAAAAAAAAGAATCAACAGGTTTCTTTACATAGGTTCAGTACTAACATTTTTATTTTTATTCACCTTCTATTTTTTACAAGTGATGCATACTTTTTCCAAGGTTGAAAAAAAAGACAAAAAAAGTATACCGGAATTTACCAAACTAGGAAACAAGTATTTCCATGACTTTGAAAATGAACAGGTAGAAAACAATGATTATGTCTGGCTTTATGTCTGCGAAAAAGAATTGCAAGAAGGGTGGAATCAAGTTAGTAATTTGCCCTATGATGGAAAAGATAAAAAAGGACACCAGTTAAGATTCACTTTAATTCGGTACCTTACCTCCAAGGGTTTAAAAAAAGATGCCGAGGGTATTGGCCAATTAACCTCTAAAGATATACACCTAATTGAAGAAGGATATGCCAATCACATTTACAAAAATAAGTTTAAGCTTTATCCTAAGCTTTATGAAACTTACTGGCAAATTCAAGTATATAAAAACGGGGGGAATCCAAGTGGTCATTCTGTAACACTACGTTTTGAGTATTTAAAAGCTGGCTTTAACATCGTGAAAAACAACTTTTGGTTTGGAGTGGGAACAGGAGATGTGCAGCAATCTTTCGATAATTTTTATGACCGGGTTAATTCTCCTCTTAGCGAAAAGTGGCGAAGAAGAACCCATAACCAATTCATTACTTTTTTAATTAGCTTTGGAATTTTCGGGTTTTCCTGGATCATATTTGCTCTTTTTTATCCATGTATCAAGATAAACTACGATAATTATTTCAGTACGATTTTTATTATCATTGCCTTACTTTCCATGCTAAATGAAGATACCCTTGAAACCCATACGGGTATTTCATTTTTTGCATTTTTTTACGCCCTGCTAATGTTTGGAAGAGAAAATAAATTTCACACAATCGATGCAACAAAAACTTAAATCGTCCTTCTTTAAAAAAGATGTATTGAAGGTTGCTCCTGCATTAATCGGCAAAATATTGGTTCGCCAGTATGAGAACGGGATTGTGGAACGATTCCGGATCACCGAAACTGAAGCTTACCGGGGAGAGGAAGATCTTGCCTGTCACGTGAGTAAGGGAAGAACGATGAGGACAGAAATTATGTTTGGACCTGGAGGACACGTCTATGTTTATTTAATTTACGGGATGTACTGGATGTTAAACTTTGTCACGGGAGAAAAAGAAAATGGTCAAGCTGTCTTAGTTAGGGGAATGGAAGGATATAATGGACCGGGAAAATTAACAAAAAAATTGAATATTGATAAAACCTTTTACGGGGAAAATTTGGAAACCTCATCAAGAATATGGGTTGAAAAAGATTGTAAAAAATTCAATTACAAAACAGGGGTGCGGGTTGGAATTGATTATGCTGGAGAAATATGGAAAAATAAACCCTGGAGATTTATGATCACCGGCTGACACTTTATAAAACATTGAAAATCTGGCTAGTTTTAATCAAGATTTGCAGTAACTCGAATTTTTTATCATATTTTCTTATAAAAAAATGCCTGTCAAAAAGAACAGGCAAAATTTTTTTATCGATAAAAGAATTTCTTTTGGTTCATAACGAGTAAATATTTATATCATTTACTGGTTATTTCTTAAAAAGTAACCTTATCCATAGGTTCTTGAATGAAATTTTTTGAACAAAATAAACCCGTTAAAAAAGATTAACTTTTATTTTGTTCGTACTGTTTAATGCTTTTTTCTAAATCATCAAGTACCTTTTTAGCTACCTTACGCGGTTGTTTTCCTTTTACAGATTGTAAAATTTTATACGATTCCACGGCATATTCGTGAAGACCAACAGGATTTTTATCATACTCATAACTACCAATTACGAAGATTAATTTTGATTTTAATTCATCATACTCGGTGCTATTTAATTTATCCAAAGCAACTATAGCATTCTCACAGCTTTTTTTTAATTTTTCAGAAATTTCTTCGTACATAATTTTATCTATTTTAAATTTCAATTTTTTGTTTTTACAAAAATAAATAAATCCAAAAAACAATTCCATTAAAGATGATAATTTTTCTTAAAATATCATCTTCAATATGTCTTTTGGATTATTCTAATAATACCAGGAAAAAAAATCTATTTGGCTTCAAATTGCCAAGGTACTACAAAAGAATGATCCTTTTTACCGGAGGTAGATACATCTGCTCTCATCCTCCTATTTAAAGCCCTAGTAATTAAATTTTCCATGTTTTGATCTTGAATTCCCTTTTCAATCTTAAAACGGTTTTTTGTGTTTGTCTCCAGCATAATTGTTAATATTATGTTAATAAAAAAGAGAATAATAAAATTAACTAATTTTTACAAGATAACAAATACTGTAACTGTTAAATTATCATATTAAATGTTGATATATATCATCAAAATTATGCATCAAACTACATATAAAATGTTTATACAATCTGTATTTAAAAATTTAAAGATCGAAAACAAAATTTTTATTTACTTTTCTAATTAACTGTTGATAGCAAAAGCATGATTGAGCATATTAGGTAAAGACGAATTGTGGGAAATATATGAATATAAATTACTTATAATGAAAGATAGGATAAAAGTATTTTTCCCCGGAAAATAATGATAAAATATTCAACGAAAAATCTATTCCGGTAGAACAATCACTACAACCTAATCATTATAACCCGGATGTAAACCATCTGTAAGCATTTATTAATAAAGAAATTCTGTCCATAATACTCACAAAACCCATTAGTTGCAATTTCTTACAGGTATGTTTACTTGTTGTATATTAAGGGGTATATTGAAGTTCCACGGGAAGATCAGATTCAATTACACTGGAAAATTCTGTTTCCCTGGGAATCGGAAGAGGATTCTTAAATTTATAAAATCTTACATACCTATTCCTTTTTCCGGGAATATCAATACGATAAGGACCAAGTGGCTCTTTGTCAGCAAAATAGATCATTACCTTACAATGTGCTGGTTGACCATTCCGATTATAAAGACATAATCTTTTTTCACTATGACTCCCTGTATCATTTCCATGTTGACCATAGGAAATATATCCTTCGGGAATCATCCATGTTTTTTTTCCAACAGGATCATTCATAATTATAATGTTTTGTTAAAACCTTCCCAAAACAATATAAATCTACCTCACTTCATTTGGTTTTTACTCAATACGAAATTAAGCATTTTCTTGATTTAACCTCTTAAAGACAAAATGAAGTTATTAACATATTCTGTTGGTTATTAACAAAGCTGTTTTCTCAAAGTTAAAACATCCTGTTGCATCCACAGCTAAATACAACAAAGTGAAGAAATATAGTTTTGAAAAAAACACGTGAGGGTGAAACATTAAAAGTTATTATTCAACCTGAAGAATCAAACCCCGGGAAATTTTAACCCATGGATCCATATCAACATTTATTTTTTTTCAATGGTATTCGATAAAAATCGGGTTATTTATTTTGCCCTCATGCTCTCTTTCGCTACCGCTTCAGAA
>CAZOSQ010000129.1:0-8598 GCA_964582245.1 uncultured Bacteroidales bacterium
ATCACTTGTATTGCTAGATCCATTTGTTGTAAATGTAAAACGTGATAAATTAAGCGGGTTTGTACTTCCTGAAGTCTCAATTTCAATTTTTAAAATCTGGTTGCCTGTTGAATTGATATTTACCTCGTTTGTAACATCATGGCTTAGCATCGTATTTACATACTGCATGGGGACTTTTACAACCTCTTGTATTGTGATATCATCAATGGTTATGCCATCCGTACCTGTGATACTACCTGCTGGATAATTATCATATTGCCCAAACCTTAACTGGAAAGAGGAAGAAATAACCTGTCCGTTTGCAGATAAAATTGAATCTATATCCAAGCCTGATACTTCCTTCCATACACCATCAGCAGCAGCATTTATACCTAAATCATATAAGACAATCCATGAATCTGAATTACTGCCCCTGATCCAAACTTTATCATTGGTACTTGATTCATCTCCATGCCGCATGTAATAAAAGGAAAGTTCAAGATTTGTTGAACTAGTATAATTGGATAAATCAACGGTGCCGATTATTTTATTTTCCGAATAACTACTGGAAGTGGAAGCGTCCATCGTAGCTGCATGAGAACCTGAGTGGTAAAATCCGCTACCTGCACTGAAACGCAATCTTCCATTAGATGTTTTTTCATAGCTCCACCTGGGAATTCCATTAATGAAAGTTGTATTCGATGTAAATGTATTCGTTGGCCCAACATTTTCAAAGTCTTCAGTCCAGGGGAGTGTTACTGGACCACCTATGTTTATAATCCTTCTTGAACCGGTTGGGTTTGGATTTGTCGGGGATTTGTTAACCCCTCCTACAACCAATCCTGTACAAGTAGCATCTACCTGGTTTCCATCAACTGCAGAAGATGATAAACCATAGGTAAGCCAGAAGTAATTTATCCCTTTAGCAAGTGCCTGGTTGCCCGTTACAGTGAAGGTGCCATTTGGATTGGAAACAACATTGCCAAACTGGGTTGTTGGGTTAAAAATACCACTATCGCCGGTAAAATATACCTTTGCATTTACCAAATCAGATGGATTTGTTGTTCCATTCGTTGTAAACACAAAAGATGTTGCCGAAAGTGGATTCAATTCACCAGACATATCAATTGCCAATCTTAAAACATATTCATCTGAAGAACCCGCGTAAATATTGGCTGAATTTTGTGTGAGGTTACAACTATTATATACCATGGGTGTTGGCACCTCGCAAGATATATCCGCATCCCAACCCGAACGGACTACACTGCCATCCGAGGTAAACCAGAAAGTTAAACTTCCATCGGCAGCGGTAGAGGTTATGGATGGTATACTTGTTGAACCATCATATGAACCCAATAGGGGTGAAGACGTACTATTTCCATCATAAATACGAAGATAGTCATACGAGCTTTCCGTGGAGAAACTATTAAAAGTCACTTTAATCTTGGCTCCCGGGGTTGAAGGATAAAAGGTAACCACACCATTAAATCCATTGGAATAGTTACTTGAAGATCCACCATCATCATAAAAGTTTGCTGAACAAACTGTAAGACTATTTACCCCGGGTTGCATTAGGACGTTGTTAGAAATCGTCCTATTTCCCGCGGGAGATGTTACAGAGGGCGTGTATGTTATGCCGCCTACATTCAAGGAGGTGCATTGGGCATCCACCACATTTCCGGGACTTGCTGAACCGTCTATATCATAAACAAGCCAGAAGTAATTTTTCCCTTCTTCCAATTGCTGGTTCCCGGTAATGGTAAAACTTCCCGAAGGATTTGTATAAGCACCAACTTCATTCGAAGTAGAAAATATATTTAGTGATCCCGTGTAATAAACTTTTGCTGTAGAAATATCACTTGGACTGGTGGAGCCGTTCGTGTTAAATGTAATACTTGAAAGATTCAGGGGATTCAAGCTGCCAGAAGTTTCTACTTCAAGCTTTAATATTTGATTTCCCGTTGAATTGATATAAACATTTGAAGTCACACTATGAGTTGTGGTGCTATTTTCATATTTCATTGGTACTGGTTTGTGTTCTCCAATGACAATATCATCAATGGTAATACCATCCGTGGAAGTTAGGCTTCCAGAACTATAATCGTCATACTGACCAAAACGTATTTGGAAGGTTGAAGTTATAGTTTGTCCATTGGCAGTGATTAGCGAATCAATATCCAAATCGGAAACCTCTTTCCACGTTCCACTAGTGGGATAATTAGCCCCCATGTTATATATTTCTAACCAAGGATCACTGGAACTGCCTCTAATCCAAACCTTATCAGTATTGTTAGCTTCATCATCATGTTGCATGAAATAAAAAGACAATTCTAAATCAGGGGAACTTGAATAATTTGATAAATCAATCGTACCTATGAGATGGTTTTGAGAATATCCTGTTGGATTGGCGTCCATCGTAGCTGCATGAGAACCTGAGTGGTAAAATCCGCTACCTGCACTAAAACGCAATCTTCCATTAGATGTTTTTTCATAGCTCCACCTGGGAATTCCATTAATGAAAGTTGTATTCGATGTAAATGTATTCGTTGGCCCAACATTTTCAAAGTCTTCAGTCCAGGGGAGTGTTACTGGACCACCTATGTTTATAATCCTTCTTGAACCGGTTGGGTTTGGATTTGTCGGGGATTTGTTAACCCCTCCTACAACCAATCCTGTACAAGTAGCATCTACCTGGTTTCCATCAACTGCAGAAGATGATAAACCATAGGTAAGCCAGAAGTAATTTATCCCTTTAGCAAGTGCCTGGTTGCCCGTTACAGTGAAGGTGCCATTTGGATTGGAAACAACATTGCCAAACTGGGTTGTTGGGTTAAAAATACCACTATCGCCGGTAAAATATACCTTTGCATTTACCAAATCAGATGGATTTGTTGTTCCATTCGTTGTAAACACAAAAGATGTTGCCGAAAGTGGATTCAATTCACCAGACATATCAATTGCCAATCTTAAAACATATTCATCTGAAGAACCCGCGTAAATATTGGCTGAATTTTGTGTGAGGTTACAACTATTATATACCATGGGTGTTGGCACCTCGCAAGATATATCCGCATCCCAACCCGAACGGACTACACTGCCATCCGAGGTAAACCAGAAAGTTAAACTTCCATCGGCAGCGGTAGAGGTTATGGATGGTATACTTGTTGAACCATCATATGAACCCAATAGGGGTGAAGACGTACTATTTCCATCATAAATACGAAGATAGTCATACGAGCTTTCCGTGGAGAAACTATTAAAAGTCACTTTAATCTTGGCTCCCGGGGTTGAAGGATAAAAGGTAACCACACCATTAAATCCATTGGAATAGTTACTTGAAGATCCACCATCATCATAAAAGTTTGCTGAACAAACTGTAAGACTATTTACCCCGGGTTGCATTAGGACGTTGTTAGAAATCGTCCTATTTCCCGCGGGAGATGTTACAGAGGGCGTGTATGTTATGCCGCCTACATTCAAGGAGGTGCATTGGGCATCCACCACATTTCCGGGACTTGCTGAGCCGTTTATATCATAGACAATCCAGAAATAATTTTTTCCTTCAGCCAGCTGGTGATTTCCAGTAATTGTAAATGTTCCTGATGGATTAGGATAGGAGCTTCCCAATTGATTAGTTGTTGAGAAGGTACTTGATGTACCTGTATAGTATATTTTGGCTGCAGATATACCAGATGGATTGGTTGAACCCGATGTATTTAAAGTAAAACCCGATACATTCAGCGGGGTTAATTCCCCTGAAGTTTCCACCTCAACCTGCAATATTTCATTATCGATTGAATTTATATAAACATCTGAGGTCACATTTTGACGGACAGTACTGCTTACATATTGCATCGGAACAGGAATGTTTTCTTGTATGGTAATATCATCAATGGTAATTCCATCTGTTGAAGTGGTACTAGTAGTTGAATAATTATCGTATTGGCTAAATTTAACTTGGAAGGTCGAACTAATCGTTTGCCCGTTTGCATCTAAGAGAGAATCAATATCCAAATTGGAAACTTCTTTCCATGTGCCAGCTGAACCAAGATTGGCACCTAAATTATAAATTTCCAACCAAGTACCTGTATTACTTCCCCTGATCCATACTTTATCATAGATATCCGTTTCCTCGCCATGGTGCATGAAGTAAAAAGAGAGTTCTAGGTATTTGGAGGCAGAATACTTACTTAAATCCAGTGTTGCAATTAAATTGTTTTGCGAGTAGGAATTATCGTACCTTGAATCCAGGGTTGCAGCGTGGTTTCCTGAATGATAAAATCCACTACCTGCAGAGAATTGTAAACGGCCATTGTTTGTTTTATCATAAGACCATCTTGTTATGCCATTAATAGCTGATGTATTTGTAATAAATGATGTAGTGGAACCCACACTTTCAAAACCTTCATTCCATGGCAAAGAAATAGGGCTGCCAGCATTGACAATGAGCCTTGAACCCACCGGGTTAGTAGTTGAAGGCACCTGGTTTATCCCTCCTACAACAAGTCCGGTGCAACTTGCATCTACCTGGTTTCCATTAACAGCGGAAGAGGATACACTGTAAGTAAGCCAAAAATAATTTATTCCTTCTGAAAGTGCTTGGTTACCGGTTATGGAAAAAGTTCCATTTGGATTGGATACCACATTACCAATTTGAGTTGTTTTATCAAAAACATCATTATTGGCCGTGTAAAACAATTTAGCATTGGTTAAATCACTGGTATTGGTTGTTCCATTGGTGGTAAATGAGAAAGAAGTTGCTGAAAGTGGGTTGATGGAACCAGTCATATCCACGGCCAACTTCAATACGTTTTCATCTGATGCCCCTGCATAAATGTTTTCCGTATTTTGTACAATATTACAATTGTTATAGGACATGGGTGTGGGAGTATGACAGCTAATATCAGCTTCCCATCCAGCACTATTGACACTTGCGTCAGAATCAAATTCTATTGTAAGACTTCCATCCGAAGCAGATGAAGTTATCACTGGAGGCAATGTATTCCCTTTGTAAGTTCCCACCAAAGGAGCAGTACTGCTATTCCCATTGTAGATAAATAAATTGTCACAACAACTTTCAGTTAAAAACGAATTAAATGAAATCTTAATTTTTGAACCCGGAGTTGCGGGGTAAAATGTCATGGACCCATTAAAATTGTTGGTATAACTTCCCGTGCTTCCCCCATTATCATAAAATTTAGTTGAGCAAGTGGTTATAGAATTACCTGTCCCGGGAGGTAAAACTGTCTCCACAAAGACAGTTCTATTTCCTACAGGTGCAGAATCAAGAGGTTTATAAATAATAGATCCTGCTTCTAACTGTATAAATTCTGCATCAATTATATTTCCTGAAGTGGAATTCTCGGATATGTCATAGGCTAACCAAAAATAATGATTGCCTTCTCCCAGTTCAGTAGAACCTGTTATAGAAAAAGATCCAGTAGGGTTGAAATAAGTGGATCCATATTGGCTATTGGTTGAGAAAATTGAATCGGAACCGGTGTAAAAAACTTTTGCACCGGAAATATCACTCGCTACACTAGTTCCATTGATATTAAAAGTTAAAGAATTTAGCATGATAGGTGATAGCAATCCACTGGTGCGAACTTTAATTTTTAAAATTTCCTGGTTATCTGACCCGTTTAAAACAGGAAGCGTATTATCTTGGAAAACCGAGACATTCTCAACTTTCATCAAACTTGGGTTATAGCTAAAACTAACATCAGCATTATCAAAATGCCTGCTAGCTCCAGATGAGGAACCACATGATTCACATGCATAAAAACCAACAATCGTATCGGTTGAAGAAGAACGATCAATTAAAGAGGATCTTATATAAACTGTCCCGCTTCCACCTGGTAATTTATAATCAAATTCATCCACGTAATAATTTCCTGTAGTGAATTGAGAGGGTAAATGGATTTTACTGTATATGGTTCTCCATGTAGAGCCATCATGGTAAAATGATTTAAGATGAATTCCATTAGATGTTGTATAAGATCCAGTTGAACTTGGCATCCATTTTATTCGGACATGGATTGTACTGTCATCCACAGAACGTATTTCCACATAATCAATATTATCCGCTGTACCGCTTGTTTGTGCCCCGTCACTATATAAAATGGTGGTTCCAACCATCGGGTCGGGCGATATCACGTAATCTTGTGAAATCAACTGTTTTTCAAAAACGGAAAACATTAATAAAATCGTTAAAAACAACACTTTAAGGGTATAAATTTTCATAATCTATAATTTTTTGATTAATCCTAATTGTTTACTACTAATTTTATATTTTAAGATGACTTATAATATTTTACTGGCTTATCATGCAAGAAATCTTTTTTAAGATTATTACTGCAATAAGTAAATCTATCGGGAGATGAGAGATGTGAAAAAGAAAAATAAAGGAAACTAATTATATTACCTTGTTTTGAAATGGTAAAATCCTGATTTAGACTATCAAAAGGATAGCTTTTTCTTATTATACCGCATGTAAAATCCATCATTTTTTAACTTGTTTCCTTCAATTTTGAATTAGAACCTTTATCACAATAATTTCAAAAAAAAAACTTACCGTCTCATTTTAACCTTCCACCGCAATTTCAAAACAATTTATTTCCTGGAAAATATTTTACAAATTTAGGCTATTTTCTTTATAAGCAAAAATAATCAAGAAAAACTTTATAGAAAATTTATAAATCTCCACCTAAGATCTAGAAGATATATCTATTTTCCCTAATTCTATCACTAGATTTTATTTTTCATTTTAACAAAATAAAGAAAACATTTAAAATTAACTTGTTATACTAAATTGATTTCACTTGTAAATTTTAGGACTAAAGGAACACTTTCTTTTTTTAATATTTTAGTAAAAAACATTAGGCAAAAGAAGCTGGAATTATTACCTCTTAAAGGGTTTTTAGTTGGTAAAGCTAGAGGTTGACCACTTCATATGAATATTAAAAAATATCATAAACCTAAGTAATCTTTAATTTATAATAAAATATTTGAGAAAAATGAAATTCAAAAAAAATTCCAGGTGGAAAAAATTGTTTATTGCTGTTATAACAATTAATTTAATAATTGTCAATCAGCTGCTTGCTGAAAAAATTGAATTTTCCAAATGTGAAAGTCCGGTTCCTTTTGGTAAATTAACCTATATAGTGGGTGAAGGTCTTAATATGGATTCTGATTTGAGAATCATTCGTTTAGAAGATGGAACCATATCTTTTCCCTCTAAGGTTGGTTACAAGAACATATTTAAAAACGAGGGGGATCAAGTAAAAATAGTACAACAGCATGAGAATATTTTCACTATTCAATTACCCCAGTTAAAATACGGGGTAGGGGTTATTTATTAACCCTTAACTGTTGATCCATCACAGGGCAATCCTATTGATAAATTCTCGTTAAATCACCGTGAAAAAGAAGGTGAAAATAAATATAAATTCAGGTGGATATAAAAGTAGTTTATGAAAAGGATATATTTTATTTGCAGGAGAAACTATTAACATGGTATGATCAAAATGGCCGTATTTTTCCCTGGAGGAAGAAATCAGCCACGAATTACCAACTTATTATTGCTGAGGTGTTTTTGCAACGAACAAAAGCAGAAACTGTCGCTAACTTCTTACCCCTATTTTTTAAAAAATATCCCTCTTGGAAGCAGCTTGGTGAGGCAAGCTTGGAGGAATTACAAGAAATGACAAGGCCGCTGGGGTTATATATGCAAAGGGGATCCCGTTTGTATAAGCTGGCACAAGAACTTAAAACCCGAAAAGGAAGGTTCCCCAAGGAGAGAAAACAGGTAGAAGAGATTTCCATGATGGGGCAATACACTACCAATGCCTATGAACTTTTCGTTTTAAAAAAGAAATCCCCCCTGTTGGACGTTAACATGGCACGGTTGCTGGAACGTTTTTTTGGTGAAAGAAGAATGTCCGATATAAGGTATGACCCTTACTTGCAAACCCTCGCCTACAGGGTGGTAAACGTGGATCGATCAAAAGAGCTGAACTGGGCAATTTTGGATTTTGCCTCACTGGTATGTAGAAAAAAAAATCAAAAATGTTATATTTGCCTTCTTAAAGCTAAGTGCAAATATCTAAAGAGTGATGATAGATAATATTTGTGAACATTTAAGAGCAATATCAGACCGGATTTTAATTCAAATAAGAATAACTTGGAAATTTTTGATAATAGGGGGAATTTAATTCAAAATTTTAAATCAAAATGTTTTAATCACAAAGAATTATTGAATAGATTATCAGACATTTATTTCAATGATATAGAAATAGGAATAATTCAATGTAAAACGAATTGGAATGATAATGCACAAATTCCAATGTTATGGAGCATGATTTATGAAGCAGACTCATTTACAAATAATATTATTTCGCTAGGAAGGAATGGATATAGTATTCGAGATTTAAAAAAATTTTCTTATTCATTTTGCACAGTCCCAACCAACGATATGAATGGATATAAGCAAGATTCAACATCTGTAAACAGGGTTCGAAATTTAACGGGGGGAAATTATTGGGGTAATTCTACACGAAATGCCGTAGCTAGTTCAATAAAAGAAATATTTAATAGAAATTTCCGGAATGCTTTTTCACC
>CAZOSQ010000130.1:0-8589 GCA_964582245.1 uncultured Bacteroidales bacterium
AAAAGATGCTATCGGGAAAATTTGGGGAAGCCAGTAAAAAAGTTGTAATTGAGGAGTTCTTAAGTGGAATCGAATTATCCGTATTTGTATTTACAGATGGAATAAGCTATAAAATACTTCCCGAAGCAAAAGATTACAAGCGTATCGGTGAAGGAGATACGGGTTTAAATACGGGAGGTATGGGTGCTATTTCCCCCGTTCCTTTTGCCAATAAGGAATTCATGGAAAAGGTGGAAAAGAGGATCATCATACCTACAATCCAGGGCCTACAGCAAGATGAAATACCCTATAAAGGTTTTATTTTCTTCGGGTTAATAAAAATAGGAACTGATCCTTATGTCATTGAATACAATGTAAGGCTCGGGGATCCAGAAGCAGAGGTAGTAATACCCCGCCTGAAAAATGATATGGTGGAAATTTTAGAAGCCATAGCCAATAAAAAACTGGATGAAGTTACCCTTGATATTGACACCCGTGCAACTGTCACGATCATGCTGGTTTCAGGAGGATATCCGGGAGTATATGAAAAAGGAAAAATCATCACCCGGCTGAATGAGGTAGAAAATAGTATCCTATTTCATGCGGGAACCCAGTTGGATGACGGGAATGTGGTAACTTCCGGGGGACGAGTTATTGCTATTACATCCCGGGGGGCAACAAAAAAAGAGGCATTATCTTTATCCTATCAAAACGCTGAAATAATTGAATTTGAAGGCAAACATTTCCGCAAGGATATTGGGTTTGACCTTTCATAAATAAATTTTATGATATTACGCTTATTCAGGTTATATCAACCTTTTACCGTATTTTTAATACTGTTGATGGCAGCAGCATTATGGATGTATTCTTTTTTACATACCAATACAATCCTGGTGCAGCTTCCCGATTCCCTTATGCCCCTATACAAATGGGTTAATTCCCTGGTTGGCGAAAACAAATTCTTAAATACTTTTTTAGCTTTTACATTGCTTACCATTGAAGCTTTACTGCTTTCCAGGTTAAATAAAAAATTCATCTTTATCAATGCGAGGACATACTTGCCTTCCATTATTTTTGTGCTGATAAGTTTTGGCTTTTTACCATTACATGCCTTGCACCCTGTTCATTTTGGGATTCTTTTCTTATTACTGTCTATTAACAGTCTTTTAAAAACATACAGGAGAGAACAACTTACTTACGGGATATTTGAAGCTGCTTTTGCCCTTTCAATTGGCAGTTTCTTTTATGGTAAACTCTTGTTTTTCATTGTCTTCATATGGATAGGAATTATCATTTTACGCCCATTGTACTGGAGAGAATGGTTTTATTCAATTATAGGGATCGTGTTACCATACCTGTTTTTATTCACTTATTATTACGTGTTCCAAGATGAACCAGGAAAACTTATCAATATTCTCACTGAAAATCTTTTTGGACCAAGAATATCCTATACATTTCAATTGCATGAGTTAATTTTTCTAGCCTACCTGTTATTGTTAATCATTGTTTCAAGTTTGTTCATGTTACAGGTTTTCAGGATAAAGAAGATTCATTCCAGGAAGTTTTTTTCACTATTCTTCTGGTTATTTTTGTGTGCCGTGGCCATTTATTATATTATACCATCTACCTCATTTTATATTTATTTCATTGCCGCGGTTCCTGTTTCAATTCTCTTGGGTCATTATTTTGCCATAACCAAGCAAAAAAAAGTGGCTAATTTTTTCCTATTATTGTTATTGTTTATAATTGTTTTCTTGCAACTTTCTTATATTTATGGGGTGTTAACTTAATTTTTGTTACATGGAGAAGTATAAAAATTTAAGTATTAAAACATGGGCCTTGGATGATCGACCCCGTGAAAAATTAATAAAAAAAGGAATAAATGTACTAAGCGATGCGGAATTATTGGCCATTTTAATAGGTTCAGGAAACCATGATGAAACTGCCGTGGATGTAGCCAAAAGAATTTTGGCAATGGGGAACAATAACTTGAACGAGTTGGGGAAAAAAAATCTTGCCGATTTCATGAAGTTGAAAGGAATAGGGCCTGCCAAGGCAGTTACCATCGTCTCAGCCTTGGAATTGGGTAGGAGAAGGAACGTTTCAGAATTTGTACCAAAAAAAATTATTACCAGTAGCAAGAGTGTTTATGAATATTTTCATTCAATCCTGGGCGATTTACCCCATGAAGAATTTTGGATTCTTTTGTTAAACAGGGCCAACAAGGTAATTGAAAAAAGAAGGATAAGCCAGGGGGGTATATCAGCAACCATCATAGACACGAGGATGATTATGAAAATGGCCCTGGATGAACTGGCTTCATCGATTATTCTATGCCACAACCATCCCTCGGGAAATTTAACTCCCAGTGATGCAGATATTGAAATTACCACCAAGTTAAAAAATGCTGGTGATATTCTTGATGTAAAAGTGCTGGATCATATTATTGTTTCTGATAGTAGCTATTATAGTTTTGCTGACGAAGGACTTTTATGAAAAAAATCAGGTATTTAACAAGGCTTGAAATTGACTATAAAAATTGGGATCAATGCATCGAAGCAGCATATAATGGCAGTATTTTTGGATATAGCTGGTTCCTTAATTTAATTTGTGATGATTGGCATGCGATAATGGAAGGCGACTATGAAAAAGTAATGCCACTTATCGTAAAAAGAAAACTTGGACTGGAATATATTGCTTTACCTGAATTCGCTTACCAGTTTGGCATTTTTTCTACCTCCATACTAAAGGCCGACACGGTAAAAAGATTTATTGAACACATACCACCAAAATTCAAGTATGTAAAATTGTCTTTAAACAATTTTAACAAGAACGAACGGCTTAATATACCCATGGATTCATTCCAAGTTGCCGAACTGGATTTGATAAGACCGTATGAAAAATTAAAAAAGAATTTCACCGAGAAGGCTATTGAAAATTCAAAGAGGAAAGAAGGGGAAAATATTAGTATTTCCATGGAAGTTACCTTGAACGAATTTCTTAAATTTTACAAGAGGAACAACCATTACCCCAATAACAAGTTAAATTTTTTCCAATTGGATATCTTGAGGATAATGCTTTCCAATACTATTCGTTATAAACTGGGTGGAATTATTGGGGCATATAATGAAAAAAACCAGTTGATGGCAGCAGTATTCATGATGTGGTCGCATAATATGTTGATCTTTTCAGCTTCTGCTATCAATAAAGAAGGATTGAAAAAAAATGTATATTACCTGCTCATTGATGAAATACTTAGGTTGAACACGGAAAAAATAATTACCGTGAAAGTCGAACAAAATTTTAATGAACTGCCGTCAACAATAATGCAAGAATTTGGGGCACAAATATACGAGTTACCTATCGTTGAAATTAATAAACTGCCATGGTACATGAGGTTTTTGTCAATGTTTCTAAATTAGGATTATTAAAAGATTTTCAAATTATAACAAATAAATATATAAAAGAAACGATATGATTAAAAAAATTGCAGGTATCGGGAATGCATTGGTAGATATTCTCGTTCGGTTGGAAAATGATGATGTTTTAAAAGAATTCGAGTTACCCAAGGGAAGCATGCAATTGGTTGATAAGAATACTTCTGGTCATGTATTAAAACGAGTGGATGCTTTATATAAACAATTGGCCTCCGGGGGGTCTGCCTCCAATACCATACATGGACTAGCCAAGCTAGGTGTACAAACAGCTTTTATCGGGACTATAGGCAAAGATGCTTATGGAGACTTCTTTATAAAAGATATGATGAATGCCGGCATCGAACCAATTCTTTCAAATGGAAACGAGGATACAGGTTGTGCAATTTCTTTGATAAGCCCTGATTCAGAACGTACTTTTGCAACTTACCTTGGGGCAGCCATAGAACTGGGAAAAGATGATGTGGTGGACGGGATATTTAAAAATTATGGTTTGCTGCACGTGGAAGGATACCTGGTGGCAAATAAGGAATTACTTAGAAAGGTGGCTGAACAGGCTAAAAAAGATAATTGTCTTATTTCTCTTGATTTGGCTAGTTACAATGTTGTCGGTGACAATATTGATTTTCTTCAAGATTTTATCTCACAACACGTGGATATTTTATTTGCCAACGAAGAGGAAGCCAAGGTTTACACGGGTGAATTACCTGAACAAGCTTTAGACATTATGGCCAAGCAGTGTGATGTAGCCGTTGTAAAAATTGGCAAAGAGGGATCTTTTGTAAAAAGGGGAAATAACAAGTACAAGGTAAATGCTATACATGCCAATAATATTGATACTACTGGAGCTGGTGATTTGTATGCCTCAGGATTTCTTTATGGTTTGATGGAAAAATTGCCGCTGGATGAATGTGGGCGTATTGGCTCATTATTATCAGGGAAAGTTGTGGAAGTTATAGGCCCAAAATTAGATCATAAAAGCTGGGGCTTATTAAAAAATCAAATTTGATAGGTAATCTTTGTGAACTAAGCGAAGCATTTTTAATAAATTCAGGACTCCTGACGCATCCTGCAAATCCATAAGGTGGGGTTAATGAAACACCTTGAAGTAAACCAGCAGGTAACCAATCCTGTTCGGATAGTCATCTTCTCTACCCGGGAAACTGCCAAGCGCAAACTTGTTTATTTGGCTACCTCCGGCAGTGACTTTAACTTCGTACTCTTTGCAGATCACGTATGGTTACCAAAATCTTCTTCCAAGTATATTAACTCACCTGTATGGACCTGTTTGGATCTAAATGTTTCATAAAGTTTTACCTGGGGAATAAAGCCCGTACAATGACCCGGGTAAATTTTATGTACGTTTTCTTCTTTTAAGAAAGCAATGGTCTTATCTAAAACATGGTCTGCCTTTTTTAGGTGAAAACCCCCTGCAACAGCGTGAACGGTTGAAATACCCGTTACTTTCTTGGCATGCGAAATGATGTTACAAATTCCTGAATGGGCGCAACCTGATATTACAAATAAACCCTTTGTCGTACTAATAGCTATTCCCGAATCGTCCGGGACAAAGTCTTCTTTTCCTTCATCATCTAAGAATGAAGTGGTTTTAGATTCATAGTCATTAACCCGGGGAATTTCTCCAAGGAAGATAATTTGATCAGATATTTTATAAGGTTCCTTGGAAAGGATGAGGTTGTGCTTGGAGCTTATTTTTTCTTGATCTTGGTTCAAACCTATATAATGCCCTTCTTTTTGCCGGTATCTTTTCATGAAACACGCCGGGTGACAAATGATCTTTTTATTTTCCAGGAAAGACAACCCGTTGCCATGATCCCAATGTCCATGGCTTAGGACGATAGTATCCACATCGTCTAACGAAACACCTAAAATTTGGGCATTCCTGAGAAAAGTATCATCCGGGCCGGTGTCAAATAAGATTTTTTTATCGGCTTCAACCAGGTATGACAACCCATAGCGAGCATGACAACTGGAACCTGCTACATTATCATTTAAAATAGTAACTACCATAATTTAATCATTTCTGTAAACCCATTAACTTATTTTATATTTATCGAGGTTTCCCTCTGCGTATCTCTCGGAAATGAAAACAATCACTTCGGAAGCTTTTACCATCGATTCTAGCGGTATAAATTCAAACTTCCCGTGGAAATTATGGCCCCCAGCAAATAAATTCGGGCATGGAAGACCCATGTAAGACAATCGTGCACCATCTGTCCCCCCGCGAACAGGTTTTACTATGGGGGTAATACCAGCTTCCTTGATAGCTTCCTTGGCAATATTCACGATAAACATGACCGGTTCAATTTTTTCTTTCATGTTGTAATACTGGTGCTGCAAATCCATCTTGATCCTATCCTTACCATACTTCTCGTTTAATTTTTGCACGGTATTTTGCATCAAGGTATTTCTTTGATCAAATTTAGCCCGGTCATGGTCGCGGATAATATACTCCAAGGAGGCCTTTTCGACGATTCCCTGGATTTCCAAGAGATGGAAATAGCCCTGGTATTTTTCCGTGTTGTAAGGTCTTTCATTGGCAGGGATCAAGTTATCGAATTCGGTGGCCAGCCTAAGTGCGTTGATCATCTTGTCTTTAGCGTAACCGGGATGAACATTTTGCCCCTGTATGTCTATTTTTGCCATGGAAGCATTGAAAGTTTCATATTGTATTTCACCAATTTGGCCCCCATCAACCGTGTATCCATAACTCGCACCAAATTTTTTCACGTCAAAATGGTCGGCACCCCGGCCAATTTCCTCATCGGGGGTAAAACCTATTTTAATGGTTCCATGTCTCAACTCAGGATTTTTCACTAAATACTCAATCGCGGTGATAATTTCTGCAATTCCTGCTTTATCATCCGCGCCTAAAAGGGTAGTCCCGTCAGTCGTGATCAAGGTCTGCCCCTTGTATTGTTTAAGTTCAGGAAATATTTCAGTAGAAAGAATGATGTTCTTTTCCTTGTTTAACACGATATCACCTCCATCATAATTTTCTATGATTTTCGGTTTGACATCTTTCCCGCTCATATCGGGGCTGGTATCCATATGAGAAATAAATCCTATGGTAGGTACATCTTTATCCGCGTTAGAAGGTAAGGTAGCCATCACGTAGCCTTTATCATCCACGTGTGCATCCTCGATGCCCAAATCTTGTAACTCGGATACAAGGTAATTTGCCAAATCCAATTGTTTGTTAGTGCTCGGGGTTGTTTTTGAATCACTGTCAGATTGAGTGTCAAAAGCCACGTACTTTAAAAATCTTTCAAAAATTTTTTCCCTATTAATCATGATCCTTTCATATTATGTTTAGCTGATTTATATTAAAATTTATTGGAGTAACAACATGGATTTTGTTTTTGTTTTAATTCATGAATGGGAAAGAGACCTTGAAACCAAATTGTCAAAGACTTTACTGGTTTTTTTGATCCCGTTTACCAACGATCCTTTTTAAATACTCATTTTCTTTTTTCAAATTTTTAACCCGTTTATCGTGGACGAAATATAATCCTACAAAAATTCCCAGGATGGCAATGATACGGGCCCACCAGGTTTTATACCATGCAGGTTGGATGATAAACTCGTATTTTTGTGAATAACCCCAAATATTGTTTTTTCCCTTGGCACGGTAAACAAATTCATATTTCCCGGGAGGAAGACTTGGGTATATAGCCTTGTATTCCGGGCCTTTGTAATGGGAAACGTACTCGTTTTCCAAGCCTCTTAAATAAAATTCATATTCAACAGAATTTTCGTTGGTGAAAGAAAGACCGGAAACTTCGAATATGAAATTATTTTCATTCTCGGCAAAAATGAATTTTTCCGGGCTTACAGTTATACCGTTTACAAGAAGCTTGTCAATATTACACAAGGGAGCAAAATGTTTACGAACCCTGGCGCGGATATTAAAATTAGCGATCCCCTTGCTCGTTCCAATCCAAAGGATATCATTATTATCAATGAACAGGCCATTTGGCATTATCTCATTGGAAGGAAGGGCATCGTTCATATCAAGGATAAAATCAATCTTCCTGGAATTTTTTTGCATGTACAGCAATCCCCTACTTGTGCCAATCCATAAATAATCTTTATTTTTTGCTGGATATATACAATTTATCTTGTATTTATTTTTATCCTCGAATTTTGCTTCATTTATTATATCTTTTTCAATCCAGTAAAGCCCCCTGGATGTTCCTATCCAAGTTTTTTCTTCATTGTACAAGATACTTGTCACGTCAAGATTTATATCATGGGCTAATTCGAAAGTCGTTTTCTCCTCGTTGAAAGTCACAAGCTTATTATCATGATTTCCCGTAACTTTCCCCTTGGCCAAGGATAAGAGGGTCATGTTTGCCTGGTAAACCCGGCGGGGGATGGAAGAAAAATTTTCTTGCAAATAAACACCATCTTGTGTTAAATAATAAGCACTGTTCCCCTTGATGACAACGCTTTTAACCTCTTTCAAGCGAAAAAAAGTTTCTTTTATGACTTCCAGGGAATTACCATCAATTAGCCTGGATCCTTCTTTATTTACCAGCAAAATGTTCCCGTTTGGCAATGATGTTCCAAGAAATGAACCCGGCCAATTATTTTTTAAAGAAAAGAAAACCAATTCATCATCATAGAAGAAAGCACCATTCTTGGTGCAAAACCACACCCGATTTTTTACATCTTGAAAAATTGAATGGGTAGGATGATTAATTTGATCGGGATAAAAAATTCGAATTCCTGTTCGTCTTGTAAATCTTTGCAACCCTTCATCAAAACCTATCCAAGCATTTCCCTCGATATCCTCGAGGTATGAAGTTACCTTCTTGGAAGGATCTTTTTGTTGATAGACAACAGCTTTTTGATCCTTGGAAAACACTTGGATCACTTGATCATCTGTCATAAGCCAAATGATACCAAAATTATTTCTCGTGATTCGGCGAACTATTTGATCGTCTAGGGCCAATGAGTTGTTTAACCTTTTAAAAGACTGGCTATTCCTTTTTTTCATGTTGATCAGGTCGGTAAGGAATAACCCTCGCTGGGTGGAGAACCATATGTTTCCCCGGTCGTCGGTGAGAATGGAGAAGCATTCTTCATTGGTCACCCGGTAAATAAGATTATCGTTTGATGAATAATAGAATAACCCATTTTTCGTGGCGAT
>CAZOSQ010000131.1:0-8503 GCA_964582245.1 uncultured Bacteroidales bacterium
AATGGAACCCTCCCTGCGACATAAAAATCCAACGTTCATCAACTTTTCCCCAATAAGATAAGGCATGCTACCCCCAATAATGTTCACGTTGTAAGTAGTTGCCAATTCAATAAATTTATCTTTAACTTCTTCAGCAAAAGAAGCTAATTTTCTTATGGATTGTGATTCCCCCAACTCGTTAAATAAACCTATCAACGGGGCGATAATAAATTCGGGAAACAAGACAAAATCGGATTGATAATCACTTACAGCATCTACAAAATAATCCACTTGTTCAAAAAAACTTTCAAGATCCACAAAAGGACGCATTTGCCATTGAACTAGACCCAACCGAACAACGCTCTTTTGTACCTTGTTTTCGCTTTGATAAAAAATATTATTCCATTCCAACAAGGTTGCATATTCTTTTGAATGTTTATCCCCCTTCAAGTATCCTTTTAGCACTTTTCTCACGTGAAAATCATTATGCAATTGAAAGGTCAAAATAGGATCATAAAGCTGGTTCATCTTAACCTTCTCGATATACTCCTTGGGAGTAAATTCATTAGCATATTTTTTATAACCGGGTATCCTTCCCCCTAATACTATAGATTCGAGATTAAGCTGCTCGCACAAGGTTTTCCTAGCTTCATATAACCTTCTTGCTAGTCTCATTCCTTGATATTCCGGGTGAACAAAAACATCAATCCCGTATAAAACATCTCCCTTAGGTGTATGGGTAGAAAATGTACTATTCCCGGTTATTTGATTATAGGTATGATTATCTCCAAATTTTTCATAATCCACGATTATTGCCAAAGCAGCAGCTACAACTATACCGTTTATTTCTATACATAGTTGCCCCCCTGGAAATAAATCCAATAAAGTTTCAACATCCTTTTTTGTCCAGTACGGATCAGGCAAATCTTTATAAACTAATTCCATGACTTGTTTTAAGTCCTCGTAATCCGAGAATTTTAAATTCCGTAATTCTATTTTTATTGCTTCATTCATTTTTAAAAAATAATTCAAATGTAATCCGGTACAATTATAGCATAATTCTTTTGGTTAAACTAGAAAGCAACTTCAAAATTGTTCCTAATTTACGGGTTTCCTATTTAACGATCACTCGTAATATCTCGTTATTACCGGGCAATGATCAGAGCCATAAGTAGAAGATGACTTTACCGCATCTTCAAATTCATCTTTCTCTTGACCATACACGTAAATATTATCTATAGGTGTTCCCGGGAAAGAAGGAAAGGTGGTTTCTTTAATTTTTTTGGTAAGATTTCTCATGCAAAGACCTCCAATTATTCCCTTGGATAGAATTGAATGAGTATCATCATATAAATCATCCCCGGGCATACATTTCGTGTAACAATCTTCCTCCAATATGCTGCCATTTTTCATGTCATCGCCATGCCCAATGTTAAAATCCCCTCCCACAACAAAGGTATAATTTGGATACAGCTTTCTCATTTGATTAATACGATCTGCTACCCCGGAAATGATCATTTCTCTTTTTTGAGCATTCAATAAATCTTGAAAGCCAAAAGCTCCTTGACTTGATTTCAAGTGAATTATGTAAATAAACATATCAATTTTATCTATCCTTACCTCCAAAAACCCCCTGCTAGTCTCTACTTCTTTGATACCGTATTCGACCAAAGGAATTATTGGGTATTCTAATAATAAGCTATTCATGTTACTGTCAGGTTTAGGATCAAATTCAATTATTGAATTTAATTCAAACTCTGAAATTATTCCAACTTCATATTTATTTTTATCCGCTGAACCTGGTGGTGAAAATTGGCTACAGGCCATATAATACTCTTCCAATTTCATCGCTTCCTTTATTCTATCAAGAACTTCCAACGAGGATATTTCCTGCAAAAGAATAATTGATGGGTGAATTTCACTGGCAAATTCCAGGAGGTTTTTTTCCCTCTTTTCTGCTTTTTCGAACGATCCAATATTATGAACATTCCAAGTAACTAACCTTATCTCGGAAGGATCTTCTTTCTTATCACAAGAATACGTGCTAAATAGCAGTAAAGAACATATAACAATAAAAATCGAATTAAAATTTTTCCCTCGCATCATTGTTTAGTCTTGTTGTACTATTTTTAAGGTTCATCTGAAAATATTTCTTACTCGTATGCTAGTTTATTTTTAATTCAGGTGCCTGGTGACTTGATTAAATATTGAACTTGCTATTAAAAGTTAAATTTAACCGATCCCGGAAAAATTTCCTAATGTATTTATCCTTAAAATAAAATTAAATGAATTGCAAAAAAAAATCGTTATAAACATTAAGGTTTTTATGATGTTATACTTTTAGGGGAAATACAGTATTTTGTCATATATTTGCATACCAGAATAAAAAAATATGAATATCAAGATTAGAAAAATAGAAAGTTTAGAAGAAGTTCACTCCTTGGTCTTAATTGGTAACAAAAATATGAATTTTGGCCAATTCATAGAAGGTGAAAAAGAAAAACAATATGTAAAAGAAAAAGTAGAACAAGATGAAAGAACCATCATTTTGAATCTATTGGACAAACTTGTAATCATAGAAGTGATTGATGAAAACGAAGATTACAAGTTAATTGAAAATCTAAGGAATGCTGGAAAAAAAACCAGCACGAGGCTTAATAAACATAAATTCTCATCAGTTATCATCAAAAACCTAGGAACATCTGCCAGCACGAGTTTAGCATATTCCGAGGGTATTGCACTGGGTAATTATCAATTTTTGAAATACTTTTCTAATGCAGGTTCTTTAAAGAATTCGCTCCAAAATATTTATATCCAAAACAATGACTTGGATGATAAAGAAGTGGATGATTTAAATAATTTAGTGGAAGCAGTTTATTTTGCCCGTGATCTTGTAAATGAACCTGTTTCTACTCTTAATGCAGTAAGTTTGGCCAACGAGATAGAAAATATGAATTCTTCGGCTGGAGTTAAGGTAACCCTGTTTGATAAGCAGAAAATAAGCGAATTAGGAATGGGTGGATTACTCGCTGTTAATAAGGGAAGTATTGACCCCCCCACTTTTACCATATTGGAATGGAAACCTAAAGACAAGGTAAATGAGCAGCCTTATGTGCTTGTAGGTAAGGGAGTTGTTTTTGATACCGGGGGCTTGAGCCTTAAACCCACGAAGGGAAGCATGGATCATATGAAGAGTGATATGGCTGGCGCAGCTGTTGTTGCCTCAAGCATCTATGCCATTGCCAAATCTAATTTACCCGTTCACGTGATAGGACTTATACCTGCTACCGATAATAGGCCTGATGGCAATGCTTATGCCCCAGGAGATATAGTATCCATGTATGATGGAACCACGGTAGAAGTTTTAAATACTGATGCTGAAGGTAGGATGATACTTGCAGATGCTCTTGCTTATGCTAAACAATACAACCCCGGGTTGGTGATTAATATAGCCACTTTAACTGGTGCAGCCGCTTTCTCGATTGGAAAATATGGACTAGTGGCTATGGGTAACGCCAAACCAGTAATTTTTGATCAATTAAAAGAATCAGGAAATACGGTATTTGAAAGAATTGCAGAATTTCCTTTTTGGGATGAATATAAAGATTTAATTAAATCATCTATAGCCGATCTGAAAAATATAGGTGGAAGAGAAGCAGGGGCTATTACCGCTGGTAAATTTTTAGAACATTTTACTGATTATCCCTTTATCCATCTTGATATAGCAGGCCCTTCTTTTTTATCTTCAGAGGATAGTTATAGGGGTAAGGGAGGTACAGGATACGGTACACGTCTTCTATTTGATTTTTTTAAAAAGATAAAAAAGTAATTTTTAAATGCACCATTAGGTTCTTTCATTCTTGAGATATTATTGGTAAATTAAGTAATTGCTAGCGATGAAAATGTTCTTTAATTGAATTGAATTATAAATTGCTAAATCTCATCACGGTGATGGCGAAAAAAAAACTTTTTATCAAGAATTGTGGAAATTCTATGGTTCAGATGGTGCCACAGCATCTTATTAACAACATCTTACTCATTTAGAATCAGATAAGGGAAATCCACGGAATATCGAAAGTACCACTATTTGACGATTAACGAATAATAATAAAAGTTGAAACATTCATGACTTATGCTAATAAGAAATAATATTGATAATATGGATGTTCTTTTAAATTGCTTACACCGATATATGATTAAGGTGATTATTGAAAAATTTAAAATTTTATTCTTATGAAGAGAGATAAAATTATTGTTGGAATAACCCATGGAGATATAAATGGTATTGGATATGAAGTAATTATCAAGTCACTTCAAGATAGCCGAGTTGCAGAAGCTTTTATCCCCATTATTTATGGTTCCCCAAAAGTAGCGGGATATCATAGGAAGGCATTAAACATCAACAATTTTAGCCTTAACATCATTAATTCAGCCAAAGAGGTTAATCCTAAAAGAGCAAATATCATCAACTGCATAGATGAAAATACCAGGGTTGAACTTGGAAAATCAACGGTTCAAGCTGGAGAAGCTGCCTTTAGCTCATTAGAATTGGCCGTTAAAGATTTGGAAGAAGGTTTGATAGATGTACTGGTAACTGCTCCAATAAACAAGTATAATATACAGCAAGCCAATTTTAATTTTCCTGGACATACTGAATATTTATGTAGTAAATTCAAAGCTAAAGATGTATTAATGCTAATGGTTAGCGACTTATTAAAAGTAGGTGTCGTTACAGGGCATTTACCATTATCTAAAGTTCCTTCGGAAATAACACTGGATACTGTTCTTAATAAGTTAAGAATCCTTGATAAATCGTTACAAAAAGATTTTGCAATTCGTAAACCACGTATCGGTGTACTGGGTTTAAATCCACATGCCGGGGATAATGGGATACTTGGAAAGGAAGAGCAAGATGTTATTATCCCGGCATTGGAAACAGCCAGGAAAGAAGGAATCCTTGCTTTTGGTCCTTTTCCTGCTGATGGTTTTTTTGGACGGGGAAATTTTGCAAAATTCGATGCAACATTAGCCATGTACCATGATCAGGGACTTACTCCTTTTAAATCTATCGTTTATGAACAAGGTGTAAATTATACCGCGGGATTACCTGTTATTCGCACATCACCTGCTCATGGAACTGCTTACGAAATTGCAGGAAAGAATGAAGCCAATGAAGAGTCCTTCAGGCATGCATTATTTTTAGCATGCGATATTTATAAAAACCGGGAGGAGCATTCCAAATTAACCAAAAATGCCATGGAAAAAATTGATACCTCAAATATATAGAAATATGTTTTAAAAAGCAGCCAAAAGAAGGTCAATATCTTTAAAAGGTATGTTAAAATAATTACCAAGAAATCCATTGGTTAAAATACCATTATAGATATAAATCCCTTTTCTAAACCCTCTTTCTTCTTTCAGGTAACGTTTTGTCCCCCCCAAATCTCCCATTTCTAATAAAATTGGGGCAAAAATATTACTTAAAGCAATGGATGCTGTTCTTGCTACCCGGCTAGGCATATTTGGTACGCAATAATGGATTACACCATGTTTTGTAAAAACAGGATACCTTTGAGTGCGTAATTCGGAAGTTTCAATAGATTGAACCTGGTCAATGGAAATATCGACTATGACAGCACCTTTTTTCATGTTTGTCACCATTTCTTCCGTTACAATACACCTTTGCCTTTCATCCTTATTATCCATAGCTGCTATTAAAACTTCAGTGGACCGGATCGCCTTTTCAAGTACCCTTGGGTGAAAAATTGAAGTATACAATTCCATTCCAACTTTTTCTTGCAGAATTCTCAAGTTGGTAATGGAACTATCAAAAACTTTCACGAAAGCTCCAAGACCTAAAGCTGCTCTTACTGCTGATTCTGCAGCATAACCCGCTCCAAGAATAACTACCTCGGTTGGAGTAATGCCCGTTAAACCACCAAGCATAACTCCTTTCCCTTTATGGACATTACTAAGATATTCCGCGGCAATAAGAACCGCTGTTTTTCCCGATATTGAACTCATCGAGCGCACCACGGGAAAACTATCATTCTCCTCCTTTATTTTTTCAAAAGCAACTGCAACAACTTTTTTCTCCATTAACCTTCGTATATAAGGCTCTAAATAATTGTTGAAAAGCAAAGAAGAGATTATCAACTGGTTTCTTCCCCTTAGCAAATCTATTTCATTTAATGTCAATGGAGCAATCTTTAAAATGATATCGCACTGGTAAACATCCCCTTTACTAACTATTTGAGCCCCATTTTCACTATAATCCGTATCCGAATAATTGGTTCCATTACCTGCTCCTGATTGGACATATACTTCATGATCATTGTTAACAAGTAATTCAACAGCCTCCGGCGTTAGTGCAACCCTACTCTCCAATTCGTGGTCTTCCTTGGGAATTCCTATAATAAGCCTCTTTTTCTTTCTTCCAGCTTCCAACATTTCTTCCTGTGGAAGCAATTCTGCTTTCCATGAAGTAAATTCTTTATCTTTTTGAACAGCCATATAATTCTTTTCCAAGTTAATTCTTTAACCAATCCGGCTTAATCGTTGTAATAACTCCAGGTTATTTAGATATATGGAACGACCTTCTATTCGAATTAATCCATCATTTTTAAATTCTGTTAATAAACGGATTGCGCTTTCAGTCGACATTCCTGAAAATTCAGCCAAATCTTTCCTGGTTAGATACATATAAACTTTTTCCCTTTCAAAATCTTTTTGGCATAAATCCAGGATTATATCGGCTAAACGTCCATGCATTTGCTTGGTTCCAAGGGCAAATACTTTTTGGTACATGTATTCCATATTTTGGCAATACCATTTCAAAATGCTAATGGCAAAATCATTATTTTCTTCCACGAGTTTTTTAAAATCTTCCACCCTAATTTGGAATAAAAGAGTATCCTTAATGGCAACTGCAGTAAAATCATAGTACCTGTTACCGTATATCTCTGATAAACCTATAAAATCACGCGGCTTGGCTATACTAACGATTAATTTTTTATCATTATCACCTTCGATATTTAATTTTACCAACCCTTCCTTCACGAAAATGATATGAGATGCATTAGCGTGTTGTTTGAAAATGGTTTCTTTTCTTTGGTACTTGATCACTACCGTATTCTGCCTAATGAGTTTTTTTTGTGCCTCGGTTAATTGGCTAAAAATTTCGTTTTTCCTGAATATTTCTTCGAAATGATCTTTTGTTTGTGCCATGTTATGGGTAATGGAATTGCATTAATTACTTCTCGCTTTATAACATAATTTTACATGCTGGTTTTTTATAATAATAAGCGAAAATTATTTTAAAGATATAAAATATATCTTAGATAATGCTTGCGGCTTGAAAAACTTTTCTTACCCTGGTAAAGAATCGGGTATTTTTAAGTAAATCTATTCGGTCCGTAATTTTTTCCAGAAATGAATTAACAATGATACGGACAAAACAATAATCGAGGAATAAACCAATCCCATTTGTGTATTGCCGTAGAGGAACATGCCAATGGCAAAAAGGCAGCTATATATGGAAATAATCCCAAAAACCATACATAAAAGCCCAGTGGGTACATCCCATTTCAAATCTTTCTCCTTGACAAGTTCGATATTATCGGCGTTTGCTCTTTGAACAACAGCTTTCCAACCTGGACCCCCGGGTTTAATTTTACGATAAAAATTTCGTAAAACTTTTTCATCAGTCGGTTTGGTTAAGTAAGCAACCAATATCCATGTAACTGAAGTTAGAACAACTATAGATACGAATTTAACAATATCCCAGTATATCAAAGAAGTGGAAATTCCCAACACTATTATTTTTTTTCCTTCTACTAATTGAAGAGCAAAGTTTTCTACCAAAATAAGAGCGATAGAAAATACGAAGGCAGCTATCATCGCTGCAATTTCGGCCCAAGCATTAATTCTCCACCAAAACCATCTCAACAGGTAAAGTAATCCTGTGCCGGCACCGATCATTAACATGTATTTAAATGCCTGCAATGCATTTTTAAGTGACAAAGCCAATAACACCGAGAATATCATTAATACAACAGTAGCTAAACGTCCAAAAAGAACTTTCTGCTTTTCGGTAGCATTTTTGTTAAAAATCCTGTTATAAACATCATTGACTAGGTATGAAGACCCCCAGTTTACTTGGGAAGCAACCGTTGACATAAATGCTGCTATTAGCGAAGCAACAACCAATCCCAAAAGTCCTGCCGGCAATACTTCTTTTAACATGGCAGGATATGCCAAATCGTGGCGAACAAATTGTTGGTCAATATTTGGGAATGCTTCTTTTAATGATACAAGGTCAGGAAAAATAATTAAAGAGCCTAGGCCAACTATGATCCATGGCCATGGCCTTAAAGCGTAATGGAAGAAATTAAATAACATAGTAGCCCCAATAGCATGTTTTTCATTTTTTGCGGATAACATCCTTTGAACCACGTAACCCCCACCGCCAGGTTCCGCCCCGGGATACCATGCCGCCCACCATTGGATGGCAATGGGGATTAAA
>CAZOSQ010000132.1:0-8405 GCA_964582245.1 uncultured Bacteroidales bacterium
AAAAGTCTGTTGTACCAAACTTTTTCCAGTTCCAAATATATCTAAAAACTGTTTAGGGTATGATGTTTTACTTAATGGCCAGAATCGGCTTCCAATTCCCCCGGCCATTATTACACAATAATTGTTTTTATCCATTTTATAAATAATTAAGTTTTTTAAGATACTTAAAATCTATTAAACATGTTATAAATTCATCAAATTCTTTAAGATAAAAAAAAATAACACTCCTATTTGTTCAGAAAAAATTAATAATAAATCCAGCGATTTGAAGATAAAAGATAATTATTAGTAAATTTACGGTTTTAAACATGCATGAAATTAATTAGCGACATAGGGAAGTATTTTATTTTTATGAGAATTGTCATTGCCAAACCTGATAATGGTAAAATGTTTTTCAAACAAATTATTAGGGAAATTGACAAAATTGGTATCAATTCATTGGGAATTGTTTTTATCATTTCCTTGTTTATGGGAGCGGTTGTTACTTTACAAACCCGTTACAATTTTGAAAGTCCCTGGATTCCCCTGTATCTAATAGGCTTGACAGCAAGAGATTCAATGTTCTTAGAATTTTCATCTACAATAGTAGGATTAATCCTTGCGGGGAAAGTGGGATCCAATATAGCCTCCGAAATTGGTACAATGCGTATTTCAGAACAAATAGATGCACTAGAAGTTATGGGAATAAATTCAGCCAATCATTTAATATTTCCTAAAATTATTGCCGCTGTATTTATAAACCCTTTTTTAACCATTATAAGCATGTTTGTTGGAATTGGGGGAGGATGGCTTGCTGTTATAGTAACAGGTGCTATGAATGCTTCTGATTTTGTTTATGGCTTACATTATTGGTTTATTCCTTTTTATATTTTTTATGCTCTTATAAAAACAGTAGTTTTTGCAATAATTATAACTTCTGTACCTTCTTATCATGGTTATTTTGTCAGTGGAGGTGCATTAGAAGTTGGTAAATCAAGTACAAAAGGAGTTGTATTTAGTTCGGTATTAATATTATTATTTAACGTAATCTTAACTCAATTACTCTTAGCTTAGATGATTCGATTGGAAAATGTTCATAAAAATTTTGGAACTAACCATGTCTTAAAAGATATTAATATAACCTTTGAACGTGGAAAAACAAATCTTATAATTGGGAAAAGTGGTTCAGGGAAGACTGTTTTGTTAAAATCCATCGTTGGGCTTTACGAGGTTGATAATGGTAAAATTTTATTTGAAGAAGATAATTTTTCCCAGATGAACGTGAAACAGAGAAATAAAATCAGGAAGGAAATGGGCATGTTATTTCAAGGTGGTGCTTTGTTTGATTCGGCCACTGTAGAAGAGAATATACTTTTCCCCCTAGATATGTTTTCAGACATGAGCATGGAGGAAAAAAAAGAAAGGGTGAACTTTTGCCTGAAACGAGTAAACTTGGAGAATGTGAATCATTTATATCCCTCAGAAATAAGCGGAGGTATGCAAAAAAGGGTAGCCATTGCCAGGGCTATCGTACAAAATCCCAAATATCTTTTTTGTGATGAGCCAAACAGCGGCTTGGATCCTCGAACATCAATTGTAATTGATGATTTAATTCATGAGATTACAATTGATTTTAATATAACTACCATCGTTAATACCCATGACATGAATTCTGTTATGGCTATAGGCGAAAAAATAGCTTTTATTTATGAAGGAGAAAAGCATTGGGAAGGTACCAAGGAAGAAATTTTTAATACTGACAATGCTCACTTGAATGATTTTGTTTTTGCTACTAATCTTGCCAAAAGTTTAAAAAAACTTCAGAATAAAAGATCATAAGAAAACATATTATCATTCTTGATCCTTGATTTCCTCGTAATCAACATAATCACCCTCATTTTTTTTTATTTTCTTTTCTTTATTTTTATCTTCATTGATGATAATATTTCCTTTTCGTTTGCCATTACTTTCCTTTCCTTTTTTTGAAACATGTTGATGTCCCAAGACATTCCGTATCAATGGGACTAATACATATATAATAAGTTTTATTATATAGTAAATAATTATAGCAAATAATATTATTCTAATCAATGATAACATATGATATACTTTCTACCTAAAATCATTAGCGGTTAATCAATCATCGGGAAATCCTTAATTTTTTTCCCACAACCTACCACAAGATTTAATCCAAACCTAAAATTAAAATATTGCATGTATAAAGGGACATAATTTTGAGCATAGACGAATGGTATTTTTTCAAATACCATGTATAAATTAAATGGCCCTGGTTTAAAGTGGAACCCAAAACCAAAGTTATCATAAGTGTTATTTCTAATTGAATAGCTAAAAGAAGCTGATAAAACTTTTCCGGGATAAAAATTAGCAGAAAAAGTAGCTTGTTGTCTCAAAACTCCCTGGTATATCTGAGAAATGGAAAGACCACCAAAGGCTATTTTCGGGTGAACAAAATATCTTGTCCCAAGAAAGATTTTTCCAGAAAGAAAAGAAAAATAAGGATCATAATTCTCTTCAAACTCCAGGTTATTGACTAAAGTATCAAAGAAGGCATTATAAATAGATGAACCATCATTAACAACTGTAGAAATATCTGACGCTTCGGGTCCCTCAAGCGTTTGGGTGGTATTAGCATCAGCAGAGTAAGTGCTGCTGTTCCAACGAATAAATCCTAAATCAATGACACTTCCTGATAATTCAAATTCACTGGATGGCTTGTATTCAAAACCAAAATCTAGTCCAAAACCAAAGTTATCAGTTGACATAAATATATCCACCAAATTATCGGGTGAGAATTCTGAAGAAACAATTTCATGCCCCTCGGAATCAGGATCAAAGCTCATTCTTGCCGAATCAATATAAAATTCTTTCGGAAGTGCCAACCTAAAATCAATATCTGCATCTATATCCCAATTAGACATAGCAGAATACTTGGTGAATTTTTTCATATTCAGCATTGCATTAGCCTTACCAAATAAAATTTTTGGTCTAAAACCTATATTCCATAAATTTGATTCCTTTGAAATTCCGATTCCAAATTCGGTGAACATGAGAAAATTCATTCCTGTCTTACCATAATCATGCGTTACACCTTCAGGGCCAAAGTCTTGTTTAATGATAAAGGACATGAAATCCTTGGATGCAGTTACATTAAATTCACTCCTTAATGACCAATCAAAAGAAATATAAAAATCGGGGGCATCAGCGGGACGAAATCCGAAAGAAAGTAAACGTATTTGCTGGTAGGCATTGAAATAATTCACCTTTTTAAATTCATTTTCGAATATATTTTCCAAGGACTCCTTGGTTGAATTGAAAAAAAACAAGCTTGTATCGCCCGGGTATACCGCATCATTTAATGATAGAACATTGTTACCGGCATAAAATTGCAAAGAATTTATGCCGGGAATACCGAAATATACATTACAAGGATATTGTTTAGCGGGATTCAAATAATTGGACTGGGGTACCCAATCCATAAAATACAATGTATTGCTAAATTGTCCAGAAACAATCCCGGTAAAACAAATAAATATTATAGCTAGTAAATTTTTTTTCATCGCGGTGGTGGTATTATTATAAAATAATTTTTTTAAAAATTTGTTAATTCATCAATGGTTCCTGTATGCTCCATTTTTATGGACATACCTAATTTCATGAATAATTCATCTTCTGCATAAAATTTCACGTATGAAGCATTACTTGTTTCCTTTTTGGTATTAATAATAGACTCTATTATTATGTATCGGACATCATCGTATCCATTTTTAGCAGGCTCTTGGATAACACCAATATCTACATAAGATTCCAATGGAAAAATAACCTTATGATTTTGGAAGTCATACTTAGCGGCAGGAATATTAGGACGTTTTGACTCATCTTTAAACAAAGAATCAATTTTTATATAATTTGAATCGACAAAATAAACCTGGTTCATAACATCAGCGGGAAGTCCATTTTCTGTTTCCATTCGAAACATTATTTCTTTCACTTTCTCCAAGGTTTCACCCACGAAATCGGAAAGATTAAAAGAGAAAGTATCCCGTATTCCATAAAAAGAACTTCGAACATGCATGGGTAATTCAAGTTCCATCCTTGCCTTAAAAGTACTACTGTCATATACAAAATTATGTTCTCCAGTGTTCCCCGCGGGGTTAACTGTTCCACTGGCAGAAAAAGAAAACTGCGTGGGTTTATGATTTAAAGCCTCCTTAAAACTCGGGCTATTATCTTGGTTAATAGTATCCCCGGTTATTCGTGTATCTCCCAAAAAGTCTGGTTTTGCAACATTGAAAACCCTAGTGGATGATCCATTTTCAAAATAAATTTGATCGGGGTTTCCAGCAAAATTATCAGATTTAGCAAATACATCCGATAATTCAATGTCAACGGGCAAACCCATGCTATTTTCAATGATAAACCGAAGTTCGGGTTCATAAAATTCAATAATTCCATCAAACCCTCCCTCGAAAATCTTAACCGGGATCGAATCAGAGGTATTTAAAACATTATGTTGTCCTATGTATCCAAATGCCGCTAACCAATCTGCATTGTCAAAGGTAATGGATATATTTTGGCTTGAATTGGTTTCAAGTTCTCCCGGATTAGTTGCCTGGCTATTCCTAATTGCCTTCAATTCGTATTTAATATCCATGATACTTTTGCCAGGAACAGATTTATTATCAAATCCAATTTTTACATTGGTCAGGTGTTCCGATTCAGTATGATTCGAATTTGGATTCATGTAAATAATCTTAGAATAAACCATGTCATTAACCCGGATGGTTGGATATTCTACCTTAAGAATAGTGTAATGATCAAAAGAGTTTGTTATTGAGTAATTTAAAGTAATTTCATCCAAGTATATGCTGTCAAGTTTTTGGGATGTATCACTATAGGTAAACTCGAAATCCTTAACCTCGGAGAATACAGTAATGGTATCATTCCCGGGAGGAAAAGTGTAATCTGAAGGATTTGTCACGTTTACACCAACTTGTATAAGTTGACTTTCTATTTGTTGGACAAAATCCACAACCTCATCAGCACGCAAAGAAGTTAATTCATCCTGATATATCAAATAGATTAACCGACTATTCTCATCAACTTTAAAACCTGCGTCAGAATCTATACTCTCTAATACATCAATCATAGTTTGCCTCGTGTATATAAGAGGTATTGCCAAATCAGGAGAAAGATAAACTTGATTATTCAAATTTTCTAGGTCATACTCTTCCTTAATACAAGATGTTAATAGTACCTGGATAAATAAGATGAGTATAGCAATTTGCTTTCCAAACGAAAAAATCTTTTCCATCTATAAATATTTTTAAGTTAATGTCAAATGAATTTCATAAGATCTATTCATTTTCAATGTTGATTATAGGATTTATTTTTTGTGTGTTTTTTAATAATCATACTTATGACTCATGATTTAAAAGACTATCATACTGTTAATATATATCTAATTTATTGCACGGTATAATTATATAAAAAGTTATTATCACTTCCTACAATCAAGTTAAAATTACCTGATTGATCATCGAATTTCCCAATGCTAAAAGGAGTACATCCTTTTAAAGGAAACCCTGGATATATCTCTCCATCATCATTTAAAATATATATCTTTCCCGCCTTTTTTGATACCACACCCAATTTTCTATCTGTTGTTGAAAAATGAAAATAAATTGGACGATCATTTAACTCCTCTTCAAAATCTTTAGATAAATATTGTTTGTTATTTTGTGACCAAACCTCCAAGTTATTCTTATCTAAAAATATTAAATCCTTCTCTCCATCAGCATTTACATCTTTGAAATCGAAGAAGTGATCAGCGGAGTATAATTTTACTTGATGCTTTTCGATGGTTCCATCAAAATACACGAAAATTATTCTACCCGTAGTATCTGTAGTCACTAGCCTAGATTTTGTTTTAGATTTTTCTTCTTCTAAGATAAATATATTTTTTCTTGATCTAGAAAAATTCTCATTCAATTTTACGCGAGTATTTCCTCGCCTATCCAAGATATAAATTTTTAACTTATCTGCCAAAACTATATAATCTTTTTCTCCAATTCGAAAATGTTGAATCTCATTTAAAACCGTATTATCTGTAAAACCAAATTCCCAATCCGGCAAAATGTTTCCTTCTATATCATATAAAAGTATAGATTTATCTTGACAAGCTATTGCTATGCGGTAATTTTCATTTAGCTCGTAATCAAAAAGACCCAAACCATTTGTCGCAGGAGATCTTAAATTTACAGGGTATCTTTCCACGTAATTTCCATTCCTGTCTATTAAATGCAATTGATTCTTGGTGTTAAACAAAATTTGCAGTTTATCATTCTTGTAATAATCTACCTGGTATATCTCACTCATTATCTTCTCATCTATAGGTAACTTCCAAAGAACACGGCCAGCCTGGTTCACTAGGTAAATATTATTTTTCTCATCTTGTATAAAAATTTCATTTTCAAGAGTATTATGGTTAAGAATGAATGCTGGTTTAAAATATGCCACTGTATCCAACAGGGTTTCCCAAACAGTTCGTGGATCCTCTGCAATATCATTGGTATATTTTAAGAATAAATTGTTAAAGATCATTTCATTACTTGCATCTAACTGGTATCCAAGATACCTTACCTTTTTGTATTTTTCTATGTTTTGTTTAAAAAGATCTTTCCAGTCGTTTTCCAAAAATTTTTCATAAAAATCAATCGAAAGGGGAACATTACAGTATACTAGAAGATTAGATTTATTTGCAAAATAATCAGATAAATCTTTGAAAGATTTATCATTCTCAAGGGTTTTTTTAAGAATATTAGCATGTAAAAACCTATGCAAAGCAATCTTTGATGTCCCACACACCAAGTAATTATCAACAAAAGTGTAGTAAGAATATTTCGTTTTATTAAAAAGCGCTCCAAAATTGTTTTCAAAGAGGTTCCATGGGAGTTTATAATAGGTGTATGATTTCTCTTTGTCAATATTTATTTTACCGGTAAATTCATTAAATGCTTTATTTTCATTATTCCCTATTTCCTGTATTAATTCTTCGATTTTTTCCTTGGCCAAACTTTTACTTTTTGTTTTAATCATAAAAAACTGGTTTTCGATAGAATTTGACGGAGGGAATAAATTACAATAGGCAAAACACACTTCCCTATCCAAATTTTCCCTGAGAAAATCGTTTCTCTTTTCCTCAATCACTTCATCTCGAGTGATATTTTGGGTTTGATTATAGGTTGCCCTGTATTTGCCTAATTTCGTTGAAAAAACTTCATAATTTGAAATTGAAATAGCCATTAAAAAAGAGGTTTGTGCGGGTAATACCTCCTCCAAGTCAAAATTAGAAGGAAGCTGTTCCCTAAAAACACCCATGTACTGGTTTGCAGAATCATTGACTGAAGTAAACCCATTTAATATTAATGCTTTATTATCAATTACCAGATCCAATTCTGTCCATTGTGCGAAATTTTTTAAATTGTCTAACTCTCTTGTATTATTTTTAGAAAAGAAAGAAGGTAGCATTTCAGGAAAAAGTAAGTGGTTTAAATAAATATTTGCATCCACACCACTGCCAGATGTTATGGCAACTTTTTTGAATCCTTTATCATGCTCGATAGTATAGTCACTATCCATTTTTCTTAGGGCTGATTCTAGCAGAATGGAAGATTTGCTCCATGCAAGAATACCATCCTTCACTGCAAAATAAATTTCTTTACCGGAATTCAACCTAAAATTATATATAAAAGAATCATCATATATTCGATTTTTCAAGGAATTTGAAACACCCACTATTTTCTCTAATTTGCTAGCCAAGTCTTTTCCATCAAAATCTCCCGTGATTTTAATGTAATAAATCCCTTCAACTTGTTTTTTACCTAAAACATGAAGTGATATAAAAAAGGGCGCATTTGCCAAATGCGAATTAAAATATTCATGATGAATTAATACTGAATCAATAAAAGATAATTGTTCATCAACATTTTTAATAAATTCAAATTGGGAAAATTCATCCCATATCTTGCTATTATCTTGAACCTGGTTAATAAAATGTTGGATCCCTTTCGTTTGTATAACTACGGGAGTATTTAATGGAATGGCCTTAAAAATACTGGTACCTGTCTTTTCCTTGCAATTTGATAAACAAAATAAAATGGTTATGAATATTGTAAATTTTCTGATCATAAATTGCTAATCATTTAGCCTGGATTATCCAAGATTTTACACCGTGTACATATCTTGATCATGAATAAATTGAAAAAAAAATATAGTTCCTGAAAAAGATACTTTGTTAAAATTTTCTAGGTGCTTATAATTCAACTTAGTATGGAGCATTTCCACCTTTTCATAAATAATATAGGTAATAATTATCTACTTTGATTTAAAGAATACTTAGCAATTGG
>CAZOSQ010000133.1:0-8386 GCA_964582245.1 uncultured Bacteroidales bacterium
TACAGGATAGTAAGATATAATATATTTTTTCAGATCAGTAGATAATTTGAGATCAAATTTTTTATAAAATTCATATGATTTGACTATGCATAGTTCTGGAAAAGGATTGTTTTTATAGACAATACTTAACTTTTTATTATTTAAAAATTTTAAAAATGCTCCATCCATCAAAAATTTTGACTCCTTGATTGAAAAAGTAATAGCTGTTATATTAAAGAAAGAAGTTGATGGTAGATATTCTTCATAATTCTCGTGTAAAGGTTTTTCAATTTTTAATGCCCATGTATTGTTAATTTCCCAAAGATCAATATTTTTATCTTCAACTTTTAGTTTTAATCCACCAAACTGATTTTTACGTTTGATATAACATTTAATTTTCTCCTCAAATTCATCAGTTATTTTATCAACTACAATATCTATATCCCGATGATTATTATAATCATTAAGAAAAAAATCTTTTATTACGCCTCCAAATATAAAAGGTTTAGTATATTCAAGGAGAGTATTGTAAAAAGAATTACTTTCTTCATCGGAAAATAAATTCAACAAATAACCCGAAAACCTTTCTCCTATTTTCTTTATTTCTTCTTTATTAGTCAAGTTTATTCTATATTTTTATTCCTTGTAATTTTTGATATAAAGATAATGCAAAATTATCAGTCATACCAGAGATATAATCAACTATCATTCTTAATTTATAATAATCGCTCAATTCATAAAGTTTATTCTTCTTTAGTTCCAGTTTCATTAAATCCTTAAGACTTGTACTTATTAAACCAAATAATTTTTCAGCCTTTTTTTTGCAGGGAGAATCTTCATTTTTGTAATTAATAAAATCTAAAACAAAATGATCCAATAATCCTCTTATGACACTTTCTCCTGTAAGTTCTAAGTTCTGAACTTCTCTTTGTTGAAAAATATTATCAATTGTGAATTTTTTCAGAGTATCAACAAGAGCATTATCTTTTTCGGAAATTAATTCATTATTGAAATGCCCTTTTTCAATTTTTTCAATATTGTTCAACATTAGGTATTCATATCTAAATTTTAACTAATTATTTGTATTTAATCAAAATTTAACCTAAAATTGATATATATTTCTGGTTATAAATAATATTATGGAGAAACTTACTCGGCATAGCGAATGGTTTTGCAACCTTCTAGCCCTAAGTGAATGTGAAATTCTTGATAAAAAGGATTGATAGAAGTGGCTTCGGAGATAAAACATAATCAACGAACATATAGGTTGAAGAAATGATCGCAAAGAAAAACCTGCTCTATATCAAGGAGTTAAAAAATTATTCTTTGCAGTTTTCTTTGCAAAAATTCCAAATTAGTATAATTATGCAAAGAAAAAACATGTTTTCTCACGATAACAATTCAATTAATATTAAATAATTCTTATTGGTAAAATGAAACCCATTTCCTTCATAGATGTCGAGGTTGAGCCAAAAAGTCAAAAAATCCTTGATTATGGCAGTATAAATAGTGATGGGAATATTTTGCATACGCCTTCCGGGAAGGAATTCCTGGATTTTATCCGGGTATCTGAATTTCTCTGTGGGCACAACATTATCAACCATGATCTAAAATATATCCGGCAAAACAATGGGGCGAATCTTTCATCCTTCAAGGCCATTGATACCTTGTATTTATCCCCCCTGCTTTTCCCAAAAGAACCCTATCATCATCTCGTAAAGGACGATAAACTTCAAACGGAAGAACTGAACAACCCGTTGAATGATGCAAAAAAGGCGAAAGATCTTTTTTTGGATGAACTGCAAGCATTCCAACACCTTGATGGTTCATTAAAGAATATTTTTTACTCACTCTTAGGAAATTTAGATGAGTTCAAATATTTCTTCATTTTTGCCGATTATGCAAGCGAAAATATCAATCCGGGAAAATTGATCAGGGAAAAATTTCATGAAGAAATTTGTGAGAAAGCGGATATTGATACAATTATTTCAAAAAATCCGGCAGAACTAGCATATTGCCTGGCCCTGATCTATTGCAAAAACCGCTATTCAATTACCCCGCCCTGGGTGCTGAAAAATTACCCGGCAGTGGAAAAAGTAATGTTCTTACTGAGAAACAAGCCTTGCCTGGAGGGGTGTGAATACTGTAACAAATCATTGGATATTTTCCGGGGTCTAAAGCTACATTTCGGGTTTGAGACCTTCAGGAACTATGCCGGCGAACCTTTGCAAGAAAAAGCGGTTAAAGCCGCGATCGATTATAAATCTATATTAGCCGTTTTTCCTACCGGGGGCGGTAAATCAATTACTTTCCAGCTACCGGCACTTATGTGTGGTGAAAATATAAAAGGATTGACCGTAATCATCTCCCCGTTGCAGTCGTTGATGAAAGACCAGGTTGATAATCTTGAAAAAATTGGCATTACCGAGGCAGTTACCATAAATGGTTTGCTTGACCCCATTGAACGTGCAAAATCGTTTAAAAGGGTGGAAGAAGGTTTGGCCTCGATTCTCTATATTTCCCCGGAATCATTAAGGTCCAAGACCATTGAAAGGCTGCTTTTAGGACGAAAGATCGTGCGATTTGTTATCGACGAAGCCCATTGTTTTTCATCGTGGGGACAAGACTTCAGGGTTGACTACCTGTACATCGGGGATTTTATAAAAATGGTCCGGGAAAAGAAAAACCTTGAAGATGGCATTCCTGTTTCATGCTTCACGGCAACAGCCAAGCAAAAGGTAATTCAAGACATACGCGAGTATTTTCTTAAAAAATTAAATATTGATTTAGAGATTTTTCGTTCAAAGGTATCCAGGACAAACCTGCATTATGAAGTTTTTGAAAAGGGAACCGAGGAAGAAAAATATAATTCATTACGCGATTTAATTGAACAAAAAAACTGCCCCACGATCATCTATGTCTCCAGGACCGGTAAAGCACGTCTTTTGGCCCAAAGGTTAATCCGGGATGGCTTTGAAGCCAGGCCTTACCATGGAAAAATGGATGCAAAGGAAAAAACCGAAAACCAAAATTCTTTTATTTCAGGTGAAACACGAATAATTGTCGCTACTTCCGCTTTTGGTATGGGTGTGGATAAAAAAGATGTCGGGTTGGTGATTCATTATGAAATATCTGATTCATTGGAAAACTATGTGCAGGGAGCAGGACGGGCAGGACGAGATGAGAGTATAACCGCCGATTGTTACGTGTTGTTTAACGAGGAAGATTTAAGCAAGCATTTTACCTTATTAAACCAGGTCAAACTTAATCGAAAGGAGATCCAACAAGTTTGGAAAGCCGTGAAGGAATTAACCGAAAAACGTTCATCTGTATCATTCTCGGCGCTTGAAATTGCCCGGAAAGCGGGTTGGGATGAAAATATAAGGGAGATTGAAACAAGGATAACTACCGCCATTGCTGCTTTAGAAAATTCGGAATACTTGAAAAGGGGGCAAAACTCGCCGATTGTCTATGCCAACAGTATCTTATCAAAAAATGCCCAGGAAGCTATTGACAAGATAAACAACTCTCATAAATTCAATGAAAAACAAAAGATAACAGCCACGAGGATTATCAAGAAACTTATTGCTAGTAAAAGTAGAAAAGAATCGGTTGATGAAGTGGCGGAATCCAGGGTGGATTATATTTCGGATCATCTTGGTATAGCGACTTCGGAGGTGATGAAAATAGTAAATCTCCTTAAGGAAGAAAAAATTCTTGCTGACACCAAGGATTTGGCTGCTTTCATAAAAAAAGGAGAAAATGTTAATCGATCATTAAACATTGTCACGACTTTTTGCCATTTGGAAAATTTCCTTTTACCCATTTTTGGTGAAATTGAAAAAGTTTACCACCTGAAGGAAATAAATGAACTGGCTGAGGAAAAGAACCTGGATGTCAATCCCAATAAGATCAAAACCATTATCAACTTTTGGGCCATCAAAAACTGGATAAAAAGACATAACGAGACTTCTTCAAAAAATCACGTGAAGATAGTTCGTGTCCAACCACATGTTATCTTGGCCGATACATTGAAAAAACGCCATGAACTTGCAAAATTCATCGTGGAATACTTATACCGGAAAAGTCTTCTTCAACAAGGCCATAAGGAAGAGATCTTGGTGGATTTTTCAATTCATGAAATTAAAGAAGCTTATGAAAAAAGTCCATCACTCTTTAAGGCAAACATCATACTTGACGATATCGAGGACACATTATTTTTCCTGTCCAGGATAGAGGCAATTAAAATTGAGGGTGGCTTCCTGGTGATCCATAATAAACTTAGAATTAACAGGCTGGAACAAGATAATAACAAAAGATACAAAATCAAGGACTATGAGAAATTAAACCAATTTTATGAAAATAAAATACAGCAAATCCATATCGTGGGAGAATATGCGAAAAAGATGCTCCAGGATTACAATGCCGCCTTGCAATTTGTTGAAGATTATTTTCAATTGAATTACACATCCTTTTTAAACAAATATTTTCCCGGCAGCCGCCAAAACGAGATAAAGCAAAATATAACCCCTGCAAAGTTCAAGGAATTATTCGGCACTCTTTCACCGAGTCAATTGGCAATTATTAAAGACAGCAAGTCAAATTATATTGCCGTTGCCGCCGGGCCGGGAAGCGGGAAAACTCGTATTTTGGTGCATAAGTTAGCTTCATTATTGTTAATGGAAGATGTTAAACATGAACAACTTTTGATGTTGACTTTTTCCAGGGCGGCTGCAACAGAATTTAAAAAAAGGCTATTATCCCTTATCGGGAATGCCGCAAATTTTGTAGAAATAAAAACCTTTCATTCTTATTGCTTCGATTTATTAGGAAAAGTAGGCAGTATTGAAAAATCGGATGAAATTATTAAAACGACCATCCAAAAAATCAAAAACCGGGAGGTAGAACAAAACCGGGTATCCAAATCTGTATTGGTAATTGATGAGGCCCAGGACATAAACGAAGAAGAATATAAACTCATTGAAACCCTCATGGAGATCAATGAAGAAATGAGGGTAATTGTCGTGGGTGATGATGATCAAAATATATATGAATTTCGCGGATCCAGTTCAAAATATTTTGAAATGTTCATTACCGGCAGAAAGGCTGTTAAATATGAATTAATTGACAACTACAGGAGCAAAAAAAACCTGGTCGAATTTACCAATACCTTCGTGAAGAGAATAAACCACAGAATTAAAACAACCCCCATCAATGCCATACAACGAGATAATGGCGAGTTAAAAATTATACACTATCTATCAGGTAATCTTATTTCTCCCCTGGTAAAAAATGTTTTATCTACAGGATTATCAGGTACCACTTGTATTTTAACCAAAACAAACGATGAAGCTCTCAAAATCACGGGGCTATTAATAAAAAATGGACAACCTGCCAAACTGGTTCAAGCCAATGATGGATTTAATTTATTTAACCTGGCAGAAGTTCGGTATTTTATCGATCAACTGAATTTATTTGAAGATACTTACGTGTTTGATGATGAATTATGGAATCAGGCAAAGAGTAATTTGGTTAATAAATACCAAAATAGCACTAAATTAGACATTTGTATTAATCTTATAAAAGATTTTGAAATTACCAACCCTAAAAAGAAATATAAATCAGATTTAGAAGTATTTTTCAGGGAATCAAAATTAGAAGATTGTTACAATGGGGAAAACGATACAATAATTGTTTCTACCATGCATAAATCAAAAGGAAAGGAATATGATAATATTTTCATTTTGTTAGAGAACTTTAATTGTTTGACAGATCCTGCAAAACGACAATTATACGTGGCCATGACCCGGGCAAAAAAAAACCTGGCCATCCACGTAAATGATAATTACTTGAATAATATTTCAGCCGATGATTTAGAATATGTAAGTATCGATGGAAATTTTAACCCACCCCACCAGGTTGTAATGCATTTGACATTCAAAGATGTGTGGTTAGATTATTTTATTCACAAACAGCATTTTATTTCAAAATTAAATTGTGGTGACACTCTCCAGTTCAACGGGGGTGAATGTTTTGATTCACAAGGAAATTCAGTCCTTAAATTTTCAAAGAATTTTATGCACACGATTGAATCATTTAAAGAAGGTTATGAATTAAAAGAAGTAAAAATAAATTTCATTATCCATTGGAAAAAAGAAGAATTGGAAGAGGAGGTGAAAATTATTTTGCCGGAATTATATTTCTCAAAAGGGTGAACATCCATTTTTTTCAAACAAAACGTAACGCGGTATTTTATTGTTGAGGTGGATTTATAAATAGAATTCAAAATATCCTTTTCGTAATAACATTTCTCGTGGGTTTATTTGCCATACATCGACTTTCCCAAGTGGTAGAAAAAGGAGTGGTAGACAGGAGTATCGTATTTGACAGGTTAGCTGAATCAATTGTAACACCGCTTAAATCGCTTAACCTGGTGCCCGGTCTTCAAAGAGTTGCTGTTAATCCTGTTTCAAAATTATTAAATATGTTAGAAAAAGTATTCTGATTCCTAAAATAACACCTCTTATCTCCCTGTTAATTAGCCCAAAGAAAAAACTTAAGGTGCATTAAAAAAACAAATATATACATATCGGCCTGATTTTGGAAGCAACCATTTTAGCCCGGGTAACATCTTGTCAGTAATTAATGGAAAATGCGCATACTTTTCAATGATAATTTAAAACACGGGTTAAAAAAAATAGATCATGAAAATATTTAAAAATTATTATTTAATTCTTACTGCGCTCATCATAGTACAATGTAATAAATACGATGACATTGATTATAACGAAAAAGCACTTGGTTTTAGTGATAACATGGAGAATTACAATGAAAACTATAAAGACCATGGAGAAAATCCTTTCATAAAGGTAGCAGACCAACCTGTTTCAACTTTTTCGATTGATGCAGATGGCGGATCCTATAGCAATATGAGACGTTACATGAACCTGGGTCAACTTCCTCCTGCTGCATCGGTCAGGATAGAAGAATACCTTAATTATTTCACGTTTGATTATGAAGCACCTTCCAATGGGGAAAATGTCTCCTTGAATTCGGAAATAACAACCTGCCCATGGAACCCCGGCCATCATTTAATAAGAATGGGTATAAAAGGCAAGAGCATCCCTGCCACGGAATTTCCTGCTTCCAATTATGTTTTTCTCATTGATGTATCCGGTTCCATGAATTACCCGGAAAAATTAGGAATTTTAAAATCAGGATTCAAACTAATGGTTGACCATTTGAAAAATAATGACCAAGTAGCCATTGTTACCTATGCCGGGGAGGCCGGTGTACTTTTACCATCTACCCACGGTGACGAGAAGGAAAAAATCAAATCAGCCATAGACAAACTTGGTGCCGGGGGCTCAACAGCCGGTGCACAAGGAATTATAACCGCCTATGAAATTGCCGAGAAAAATTTTATCGCGGGGGGAAATAACCGGGTCATCCTGGGATCTGACGGTGATTTTAACGTGGGGCCTTCCTCTACCGATGAACTGGTAAATCTTATCGAAGAGAAAAGAGATAAGGGGATTTTTCTCACGGTTCTAGGTGTAGGCAGTGGCAATCTCAACGACCACATGATGGAACAAGTGGCTAATAATGGGAATGGGAATTACGAGTATATCGATAATGCGAGCCAATTGCAAAAAGTATTCGTACATGAAAAGTCAAAGTTTTACACGGTGGCCAAGGATTGTAAAATACAAGTCACTTTTAATACCGAAATGGTTGATTCGTTCCGGCTTATAGGTTATGAAAACAGGAACTTAGAGGACGAAGATTTCGAAAATGATTCAACAGATGCCGGAGAAATAGGTGCAGGACAGACCATTACGGTAATTTACGAGGTTGTTTTAAATACCAATAAAAAAGCCACTGGTAAATTTGCACAACTTGATTTCAGGTATAAAAAACCCAATGAAAACCAAAGCATCTTAATTAGCCATGAAATAAATTCTTTACCCGTACCCCTCGAAACAGTCTCCGAAAATACCCGGTTTGCGATTTCTGTTGCTGCATTTGGTCTATTGATGAAAAAATCCAAATACAAGGGTTCGGTAACAAAACAAATGGTACTTGAATTGGGATCTAACTCGCTCGGGTTTGACCCTCATCACTTCAGGCAAGAATACATCGACCTCGTGAAAAACATGAGTGATTAGGAATCAAATGAGAAAATATCATTTTCTATCGACTCATATACGATAGAATTTACCCACTGCGTCTCCAGCGTTATTTGATTATTGTATAATAAAGTTACTGGAAACCCTGTTAAGGCTGTCTTTAAGGCAGCCTTTTCATGTTTTATAGCTTAAAAAGGGAAACACTTATTCATCATTTTTCCATCCTTTATAGATGTTCTTATTGTTTGGTTAGTTCTAGCCAAACTAATTGAACCTAG
>CAZOSQ010000134.1:0-5882 GCA_964582245.1 uncultured Bacteroidales bacterium
ATATAGCATAAAAAAAAATAAAAAAAAACTAGAATTATAATTCAAAATATAGTCTACCGTTATTACTTTTGCGCTTGTAAAATTTAAATATGCAAAAGATTAGAAATGTAGCCATTATTGCACACGTTGATCATGGGAAGACAACGTTGGTGGATAAAATCATCAAGGAATGTAAGTTGCTTGATGATAGGAAGGAAGCAGGGGATTTGATCCTTGATAGCAATGAATTAGAAAGAGAGAGAGGGATTACAATAATCTCCAAGAACGTGTCCGTTAATTATAAAGATGTCAAGATAAACATCATTGATACTCCCGGGCATGCTGATTTCGGTGGGGAAGTGGAAAGAGTTTTAAAGATGTCCGACGGGGTTTTATTGCTTGTAGATGCTTTCGAGGGGCCAATGCCTCAAACCCGATTCGTGCTTAGTAAAGCTATCAAATTGGGATTAAAACCTATCTTGGTAATCAATAAAGTTGATAAAGAGAATTGTAAGCCGGATGAAGTTCAACAAGATGTTTTCGAGTTAATGTTTAACCTGGAAGCAACAGATGAACAACTTAATTTTCAGACAATTTATGGATCAGCCAAGCAAGGCTGGATGAGTTTGGATTGGAAAGAACCTTCCAACGATGTAACCGTATTGTTGGATACGATAGTGAATGAAATCCCGGCAGCACCTTATGTAGAGGGCGGTTTACAAATGCAAATTGCTTCACTGGATTATTCCAGTTTCGTGGGTCGAATAGCAATAGGAAGAATTTTTAAAGGGAATATAGAAGAGGGTAAAGAATATACCTTATGCAGGAAAAATGGTAACCTTAAAATGAAAGTTAAGGAATTACACCTGTTTGAAGGGTTGGGCAGGAAAAAAGTGTCTTCCGCCAGGTGTGGTGATATTTGTGCTGTCGTGGGAATGGAAGATTTTGAAATCGGGGACACCCTTTCAGCTCTTAATTCCCCTGAGCCCTTACCTAGGATTGAGATTGATGAACCAACCATGAGCATGTTATTTGTCATCAATAATTCACCATTTTATGGACAAGAAGGAAAATTTGTAACCTCCAGGCATCTTAGGGACAGGCTATATCTTGAAACAGAAAAAAACTTGGCTTTAAAAGTCGTAGAAACGGAAAGTGAGGATAGGTTTAACGTTTTTGGACGTGGGGTTTTACATCTTTCAGTATTAATTGAAACCATGCGTCGCGAGGGATATGAATTCCAGGTCGGTAAGCCGCGGGTTATTGTCAAACAAGTTGATGGTAAAAGATGTGAACCATTTGAAAACCTAATTATTGATGTACCAGAAACTTATGCCGGAAAAGCCATAGAGCTGGTAACCCAACGAAAGGGGGAACTCCTTGTAATGCAGCCGAAGGGGGATGTAATGCATCTTGAATTTGAAATTCCATCAAGAGGTCTTATTGGCCTAAGAAGTAATATGTTAACAGCAACGGCGGGTGAAGCTGTCATGAATCATCGATTCAATAAATTTGCACCATTTGATGGTGTTTTACCAGATAGGAGCAATGGTTCACTTGTATCCTTGGAAACTGGGCAAGCATTGGCTTATGCCATAGATAGGTTGCAAGACAGGGGAAGATTTTTTATAGAACCAGGGGTTAAAGTCTATAAAGGACAGGTAATTGGAGAGAATACCCGCGGAGGTGATCTTGAAATAAATGTAATTAGGGGTAAAAAGCTAACGAATATGAGGGCTTCAGGCTCTGACGAAAAAGTAAAAATTGCTCCTCCTGTTATTTTTTCTCTCGAAGAAGCCATGGAATACATAAAAGAAGATGAATATTTAGAAATTACGCCAAAATCCAACCGGATGAGGAAAATCTCGTAAATCCGGGATTAAAACAAGGGATCCAAGGCTGTAAAAGTTCTAAAACAAGTCAAAAGTTAGAAATACCTGTAAAATATTAGCTGATAACAGCACATAACAAATTATAATTCAAATACTTGCTCACTTACATGAAGGGTAATTACTTTGAATTATAACATATTTTATTGCTGTTATTTAGTGCATGAATGCACCAGGTTTCCTGTTTTTATGCAAGGGCAGGGTATCTAGGAGTTTTAATATTGGAATGTTCTTATAGCCATAATACAGGTGATTAGCCGTATGGCTTTATAAGTAAGATAAATGAGGGAACGGATGTCTTAATTCTCCTTTTCGTAATAAATCTTGTAGTATTTTCGGCCAGTTGCATCTTCACCTCTTTCAATCAAATCTTTATTTCCATGGATATAAATATGAAAGTTTTTGTCCAATTTTAATACACTTTTGAAAATACGGGATTGCTTTTTCACAGCTGGGGGGGAAATTTCAAATTCATTGGCAAAATCTAGTTCATTTTCTTGTAGGTAATCCTGCTTAAAGTTGTTGAACGACTCGATTATTCCAGGATTTTCAAACACCTTCTCGTTGAAATTATCTTCATTAAACTGGTCATTACTTTTAAAATACTCGATAGATCGATTTAAAAAATCGATTTTATCCGTCTTGGAAACATCAAATTCTTCAGGTAATTGATTTGTCACGAATGTTTTAGCTGCATCAAGAAAATTATGGGTGAAATGGTAATCATCTGCACAAGATTTTATGTTAAGAAACATACTTTTCCAGTATTGGGGTTCCATCAGCTTGTTTGATTTATCAATTGCAGTAACTAAAAAACCATTATTTGGCTCAACATCAAAAACAAGACAACCTCTTTCAATTTTTTCAGTGATTAAACCCGTATGATTTTCTATTGAAAATATTTCCTGGTTTTGTTTAATTTTTAGGAATTTCTTAGGATTTTCTGTTTTAAAGATGCCCACTGCATTGGTTTCCTCATCGTTTACCAATACTCCTGAAAAGAAAGCAACGAACAAATATCCTTTTTTAATTCTTTCATCTTCAGAAGCTTTTAGAAGAATTTTAGCCAGTTCAATGGATTGTTCATGAAAGATGTCAGGACTTTGAAAAATCATTGAAATTGAATTATATACACCATTTAATTCATGTTCTTCTTCCAACCTGAAGTTAAAAAACTCGGGAGATTTAAATGGCGAAAAAAAATAATTCTCCAGGTTTTCTTTCAATTCTGGGTCTTCTGTCAATACGGGCTCATTTGAATAAAAAGCAGGGATCTCCATGGAACTGTTTCCTACTTCATGAATAGACATTATGTCAAGTGAAGCATTTTCGAAATCAACCATAATGCACGTCTTTTACTTTATTTTTAAACCTATTTTTCCTGGTGACCCTTCTTTTAATCCTAAATTTAATTCTTTTCCTGACTTTCACGTTATCAACATTCAAGTCTTCATTAATAACTGACCAGGTTTTATCTATAAGTTCTTTAATATTTAAATCATTATATCCTGTTATATCAATTGGTTCGTGAATAATCATTTCTACCTTTCCGGGCAATAGGTTCGAGGTACCCGTGGGCAAGATATCCTTGGTTCCTTTAATAGTAATGGGTAATATAGGTAAATCTAGGTCAAGTGCTAATTTAAAAGCTCCTCTTTTAAAAATACCCAGTTTCCCGGATTTACTTCTCGTTCCTTCCGGGAATATCACAACCGAGGATCCATTAGAAAGCTTCTGTTTTGCCTGGTTTAAACTTTCAAGAGCTAAACGACTGTTTGATCTATCGAGGAAAATATGTCCAACTTTTCTACTACCAAAACCGATTCCCGGGATTTTTCCAAGCTCTTTTTTCATGATCCATTTGATGTCGATTCCCAGCCAGCCATAAATTAGGAAAATATCATAGTAACTCTGGTGATTAGAGATAATCACGTATGATTTACCAGGGATTATATTCTTTTTACCATTGACTTTTACGAACATGGGGGTGAAGAATGCATTAACACGAGCCCATAAAACACCACCATAATAGCTTCCGACTTTTTCGTTTACAAGCGTGGCTGTTAGCACTGCAATAATCCCGAACATAAACGTGTTAATAGATAAAAATGGGAAAAAAATTAACCATTTATAAGGTTGATAGAGTGTAGAAAATACTTTTCTTTTCATCATCTTATGAGGGTTATTTTAATGATTTTTTACCAAGAGATATTGAATAAACATATTCATTGGCTTATCCAAGCAAATCATTGTAATACGCTGATTTGTTAATGAAATGTTAGAGAGACAACAATGATATTTATTCCAATACTTCATTTAATTGTGATCATTTTGAAATTTTCAACTGATTTTTTTTCTTTCCAGAAAAAATCCAGTCCATTTTAGTGAATTTACATCAAAAGTAATAAAAAGAATCTTGATTATTGTCATTTTTATTTATAACAGTTTACTTAATATTACCATGAAAAGTTATTATTTGTTGAAAATAAATGTTGTACAGCATGCCCGGGTTAATATAGATTTTAAATTTACCCTATAAAAATATGCTAATGTTTAGTTATTCAAATTGATACGTTGCTAAAAAAAAGAAATCCTACATCTAAAACCCGCGGAATCCCCATGTTTTATCATATCCCAGGTCGTGTAAGTCAATAACTGGGAATTTCACCTGTTCAACGGTTAAAATAAAATGGCAAAGCCCATTGAGTTCGATGTAAAGAAAAACTGCTTGTCAATCCTAGTTGATTCATTCTTTTTATGCTGGTACTTGTGGAGATAGGGAATAATTAAGCCAATACTCCCACCAACCAAGTATCCTGTAATGATGTCGGTAGGAAAATGTTTGCCCGAACTAAATCTAAAATATCCAACGGCTGCAGGTGTCAGGACAGCCATGGTCCAAACCGGGTACTTTAACCAATTACAATTAGTATAGGATGAAATCATTGATGCAGTAAAAAATGAAAAAGCAGCCGTATTTGAAACATGACCGGAAAAAAATGATTGACTTGCATCTTGGGTTGTTTTAAATGATAATGGAACCTCTGGATTATAAGTATAAGGACGATACCTCCTTGATAACCTTTTGGATATGCTCACAACTCCCGTGGTAATGCTGGCTACCTGGAAATACATGGTCAGAATGGCGAATTTCTCATTCCAACCTTTTTTGCTGGCCAATGGAATAAATGGTGCAAAAGCTGAACCTAGCAGGAAATAATCACTTAACATCGCATCACGTTCAAAAAACTGCCTGGTCGCTGGCCTATCAAATCTATTGATATTAGAAGGGTCAAGAAATTCAATTTCATTTACAGTGACAGGGAGGGTTGTATTTTTTAATAAAAAACCTGTTAGTAAAATAGATTGTGAGCCTATTATAAGAGGAATATCCATTTTTTTATTAACCTGGTAAGTAATTTCCTCTTGTGCGTGTAATGAAAATGCAAAGAATATGGTTAGGGAGAAAGAAAAAAACTTGTTCATCATTATCTTTTATTTAAAGTTAGGAGGGTAATTTCGGGCCATATTCCAACCCTTCCCGGGAAACCAATAAAACCAAATCCCCTGTTCACATACAAATATTTATCCTGTTTTTGATATAAGCCAGCCCATTGGGGATATCTCCACTTAACCGGGCTCCATTTGAATTCTCCTATTTCTATGCCCATTTGCATGCCATGGGTGTGCCCACTCAAGGTTAAATGAACATGTTTGGAATAATCTAATATTTTTGCAGTCCAATGAGAAGGATCATGCGAGAGTAAAACTACAAATTCATCTTGCTCAACATTAGCAAGCGCTTTATCCAAATCGCCAAGTTGTGGGAATGGTTTTTTACCCCAATTTTCAACTCCTGCTATAACCAGGGAGGATGTATCTCTTCTGATTTTTAAATGACTATTATTCATTAACTTAAAACCTGAGACCTGGTAAAATTCTTCAATTTTCTCCATTGTATTTAATATATTTTTCACGGATGAGTCTTGAATGTGGAGACCGTAGTCATGATTT
>CAZOSQ010000134.1:5892-8263 GCA_964582245.1 uncultured Bacteroidales bacterium
GAATGGCCAATTTACCATCAGGGGCAGATAGGGATTGGAATAAATAAGAGTAAGGAATTACTTCCCCCGGGTAATTATTTATTAAATCACCCGTGAAAACAATTAAATCAGCGTCCTGTTCCGATAATTTATCAAAAGATTTTTCCAGGGATCTCATGCTATCAAATGTTCCGGCATGAAAATCAGAAAATTGTAAAATTTTATATCCATCAAATTCTTTGGGCAGATCTTTAAAGTATAAATCAATTTTTTCTACTTGATAATTATATTTTCCAAAAGTTATCCCATAGACGAAAAGACTAAATAAAACAACTTGTAATGTGAATAAAGATAAACCTAGATACTTGCTACGGACAACTAACCCATCAACCCCGGCATTTAATATTTTTTCAATGATAAACCGGCCGATCCGGAAAATATCTTCTACCAAAAAAAACGGAATTATGATCAACTTTGTAATAACCAAGGAGAATGCAAGGCCAAAGACTATGTTGGAAAATAATCCTGTCTCACCATATCCTTTTGATGCCATTACAGCCATTGTAACAATGCCGGCAATTGTTATGAAATCCGTTATTAACCAGGTTAACAAGAATTTATTTTTATTTTCTGCAGGAAAAGAATTTTTGTAACTTTTATAAAGATAAAAATCAAAAACTATAAGAGTAAATAATACGATTATTAAAATTTTCATTCTTTCTCACTATTTTGGTTATGAATAAATAGTTCCTATTAAACAATGCAAAAATGAAAAATTTCAGTTAATTATTATTTTTTTTTAAAAAAATAATAAGTTATTGTATAAGAAAAAAGTAAATAGGTATAATGTACCCTGGAAAAATAATGGGATTAAACGGGTAATACTCCTGGTGAAATGGATTATATTAATTGAAAAAATCAAGATAAAAATCATTCCTTTATGACTTGAAAAGTTTTATAATCATCTTGAAAATAAACCGAGAGAAAATACATTCCATTTTCAAGGTTATCCAAGTTTTTCAATGAAATAGCATTATATTCTTCTTGTATCCAGAAACTAGCAACTTTTTTTCCTGTTATGTTGTATATATCTACACGTTCAAGGTAATTATCTCCCGGCCATGAAATTACAATTTCTTCCCGGAACGGGTTAGGATATACTTTTATATCAATGTCATTTTTCTTATTTATCGCATCCACTTGGTGAACTAGAAATAAAAAAAATAGAAAAATTGGGATTATTTTACATACTCTCATCATTTTCCTCTCCCGGTTTGTATATTTCTAAACCAACAATTATACCATGTTTATTATTTTCACCTATGAATCTTGTAATTTATTCTTGAGAAGGAAAATTAAAAAGACTGTTATTTAAGACAATTATCCATGGTATCTTTTTTATTTTTTTCTCGTATATTTGATAATGATATTTTTCAAAAAGGATAAATGATTCATTATATGCATATAAAAAACTTATGCTTTAAAAACCTTTAAGGGTTTATACACTATTTATTCTATCTGACCAGAACTTAAAAATTAAAAACAGATGAAAAAAGTAAAAATAACCGTTTTTGTATTTCTCATTAGCTTGATGAGCTTATATTCACAAGATGTACCTAATACCCAACTGCAAAATTTAGGAAAATTATTTGCAGCTGCTGGAGATGATGCTGAATTGCTTATGCAAGAGTATATAACTCCCTTGGGGAACGCAATCGGGGCAGGGTTGAACAGTGGCTGGTATAATACAGCAAAAACACATAAACTAGGTGGTTTCGATGCAACTTTTACCTTTCATACTATTTTGATCCCGCAAGAGGCCAGGACCTATGATATTGGTTCTTTAAATTTAAGTACCGAGAATAAAATTCCAACTGGCACAATGGTTCCAACAATATCCGGTTCCAAGAATGCCGAGGTGCCCGAATTACAATATAATATTCCCAATACTGCAGAGAACATTGCAATTAATGCTCCGCAAGGACATAATCTAAAAGCAATGTTTATCCCCATGGCTAAAATCGGGATTGGATTAATAAAAGACACTGAAATTTCAGGTCGTTTAGTTCCCACCATTAATTTTGGTGAAGGACTAGGTGGTGCTGGATCAATAGGTCTTTGGGGGGTAGGCTTTAAACATGGACTAAAACAATATATTCCTTTTATTAAAAGAGCTCCATTGGTGCATTTAACCTGGCAAGCAGGCTATACAAGGTTTAAAACCACGCAGGATATTCATATCGGTTTTGATGATATTCAATATGGAGGAACACCATCCAATACCATTGAAAATTCATACTTTGATAACCAGCAAGCCTTGCTTACCGTTGGAGCATTTACAACAAACCTACTCTTTTCCGTGGATGCCAAAATTATAACATTCTACCTGGGG
>CAZOSQ010000135.1:0-8244 GCA_964582245.1 uncultured Bacteroidales bacterium
AAAAAAATTATGCTTATATTTAAGCCGGTTAAATAATTAAAAAGTTAAACTAAAAAAAAGGGAATATGAAAATTAAAACTTGCAATTTTTTGCTATTCACCACATTAATGATAATGGCAATAGTATCATGTGAAAAGGATAAGGACAATAATGATACAGGAAAAACAGTAAATGATACAACACAACAAGATTCCATACAGCAAGATACTATTCAAAACGATACAATCCACGATGATACAACAGGTTCAGGTTTTTTTGATGGAACAACGTGGTATGTAGAGCAGTCAATCACGGTCGATGGTAAAACCACCGAGATGTATGGAGAAATGAAATTTACTTCCGGGGGCAAATTTTCTTACGGTGAAAAGATAGTTAAACAAGGAGAAGGTGTAACGCTTGAATTAATCGACTCTATTTCAGGAACGTATACGTATACCGGATCACCCAACGTTGAAGATAATCTTTCCTTTAAATATAAGGATCAGTCTGCGATGGATGTAATTTCCAAGAGTAAATATCTTGAAGTATCTGGTTCAGGGTTAATTTGGTTAACAGTTAATGGTCTCACGAGAGAACTTAGCCCGATAGATACCACGAACAGTGAAGGAGAGCCTACTATACTTGATAATACAACTTGGAATAGCAATACATTTTATTATAGTACTTTCCAGCAAGATGTTTCCATTACCTTATTTTTTAAATCTAATGGTTTATGTACCATCCAAATAAATAAAGAAAACGGTAGTATGTCTTCAGATGCTACATACACGGTAGATAATAATACAGTGAATATTACTTATGAAGATTTTTCATTTGCTTCCCAAACGTCTTCAGGGACGATTTCCGGTGATCAGATTAATATATCATTGTATGGGGAAGTTCTAATTTTTGATAAACAATAAAACTCTTGGGTAAATAACGGGTTTAAATAATAAAAGACATTTTAGATTGCCAAGTAAAGTTAACAGGCATTGAGCTAAATCGAGATGACTGTTGACTTTACCCCCAGAGGTTGCAGTTTAGGGCTACAACTGTATATTTTCTTAATTGTAAATAACCCTGATCCTTTTTTAGCCCGGAAATACTTAATACCATCAATTAATTATTTTATCCCGATAATGTAAGGCTATTTGAGGACGTTAGGCCCGGGGCACGAGGGGCTAAAGTTAAAAGAACGAGTTCCTTGAATAAAAATCAAGACTGTGTAAATACGTGGAAGCATTAACGCAAAGAATTAAAAGTGCTAAACCCTACCAATCTATCATATTTTGTTGAGATATCCTTGTAGTAAACAAATACGAGGTAATCATTCTCGGTCTCGTGATAAGACCCGTCAATAGCTCCTACATCATAATTTCCAGTATGAGAGTCCACGAACATATACGAATAATTATAATATCCTTGCTTTACCAATAGGCTTACCTCGTATTCGTCCGTATCAAAATTATAATTCATTCTATTTTCCTCGTTAATTTGCCATCCAGTTAATTCTCCGTAAACATGGACACTTCCTTCAAAAAGAGGTTTAGATTTTAAACGAAACATCACATAACTATAATCAGCTTCGACATCAGGATCTTTGCCTTCTATTTCAATTCTACGCTTGCCATTGAGATCTCTATCATAGAAATAGGGTTTGTTATAACTGGCTTCATCCGGGTGCAAGTAAACGTAAAAATAGGGTGGGTTATATTCAATCCTTTCTATTTCGGGAGAAAGGTAACGAATATTTTTTAAATCAAAATTTCTGAATTCACTACCTCCCGGGAAAATGTTTTCATCCTGGAAATCATACGTTAATTTTTCATGATCCATAAATGTGGGTTTGTAGGTTCTGATAGATGACCAAGGGCTATTTTGTGATACTTTTGTAATAATATTTTGCCTGGGATTATAAATGGTGGGGTCATAATGAAGGGTAAAATTTATTTCCTGGCTGTTAGATTTAAATCCGGGTTCCGTGGATTGCTTGATTTCGGCATCAATCTCGGTCATTGGATCAACTATAAAAAATCTTCTTTCAAAAATTGTATTTCCTGTTTCTTCCTCAAATACCCTTATTACGTAATTCCCCGATATCAGTGGTTTCATAAATTCATTCGGGAAAACCAATTCATAATGGATATATGGTTTGGTGGTATTAATGGAATACTTGTAATTATCTATTTTATCCTGTTGAAATCCTTCCAGGTAATCAATCTTGAATAAGTCAGAAGCCTTCCAATCCATATTACAGTGTATAATTTCATATTGGTATTCTTGAAGGTTATCAGAAAAATCATCAAAACTCACCAAAATCCTATCATCACTACCAAGAAAAATGACAGGGTAAGACAATTTATCCCCTTCCTTATGTAAAATGACACTTTTTATTGACTTTTTATAAACCTTATCGGTAAAAATTTTGTTAAAGGGTTCTATAGTATAAATAGAATTTACTTGGATAAAAAATAAAGTCAATAATAAAATGATTCTAGCGTTCATAATTAAAAAATTTATTACATTAATTAATACAACTTTCAAGTCATTAAAGTTTTCATCATCTTAATGATAAGATTCACTCATAAATTAACCTGGTATGCTAGTGTCTTGTCAATGATAAAGCGTCCTGACGTTTCAGCCACTATGCCGGGTTGAAGGTGAATCCGATGCGCTTTAATACATGTGACGCGTCACTAGGGTTTTTTATAAAAATTAATTGTGAATAAATTAACAATAATACCCGGTAAAAATAAATATGAACCGGCATTATTCTAAATAAATTCTATTTTTGTTTTTTTGCATACACTAAAAATATTTACTAAGTTGTTTATATGTACTTAAATGAGACTAAATAAATTATACCACGGTCATATTAAGAAACGTGAAAAATTTGAAATAATTCTAATCCATTTAAATTGGGTCGTTTTTATAGATTCACATAAATTTACTTATTTTTGTCAGGCAAAATAAATTTTAACAAATGTCAGATATAATAAAAATCAGGAAAGGGCTGAACATTCGCCTGCAGGGAAAGGCTGAAAAAGTTTTTATTAAAGCTGATCTTTCAGAAAAGTATGCGGTTAAACCAATTGATTTTCACGGCCTTTATCCTAAATTGACGGTAAAGATAGGAGACCGTGTAAAAGCAGGGAGTATCCTATTTTTTGATAAGTATAATCCTGACATTCTTTTTGCTTCACCGGTAAGTGGGACTGTCACGGAAATCAACCGCGGGGAAAGAAGAAAGATACTCGAGATAGTTATCGAACCGGGAAAAGAAAAAGAAATTGAATACATGAGGTTTTTAATAGGAGATCCTTCTACCATGAGCCGGGAGCAAGTTATCACTTCCATGCTTGAAAGTGGTGTTTGGCCATACATAAGACAACGACCTTATTCCACGATTGCAAACCCTCATGACACCCCCAAATCTATTTTTATTTCAGCCATTAACACGGCACCACTTGCGCCTGATGGAGATTATCTCGTGAAAGATAAGAACCGGGAGTTTCAAACTGGTATCAATGCCTTATCGAAGTTAACCAGTGGTAAAATACATGTTAACGTGGATGGAAGATACCCGGTAAGTCGTGTATATTCAGGAACCAAAGGTGTTCAAGTAAATAAATTCAAAGGACCACATCCAGCGGGTAACGTGGGAGTTCAAATACATCACTTGGATCCTATTAACAAGGGAGAAATAGTATGGTACTTGAATCCCCAGGATGTAATTATTCTCGGGAGATTGTTTTTAGAAGGAATATATGATCCTTCCAAGATAATTGCCTTAACAGGGTCTGAAGTTTTGAAACCCAGGTATTACAAAGTAATAAATGGAGCATCCATTACCAATATCATCGAAAAAAATGTAACCAATGTAGAAAAACGATTCATTAGTGGCCACGTACTCAGTGGAAAGCAGATCCCGGAAAATGGTTATATCGGGTTTTACGACAACCAACTTACTGTCATTCCTGAAGGTCGTTACCATGAATTTTTAGGATGGGCCTTACCGGGATTTAGCAAGTTTAGTATTTCCAGGACTTTTACCTCCTGGCTTCGCCCTTTAAATACTTTTAAGCTTGACACCAATATTCATGGGGGTGAAAGAGCTTTTGTAATAACGGGTCTATATGAACGTGTCCTTCCCATGGATATATATCCCATGCAATTATTAAAAGCAATTATGATCGAGGACATAGATTTGATGGAAAAATTGGGCATTTACGAGATAGATCCCGAAGATTTCGCTTTATGTGAATTTGTCTGTCCTTCGAAAATCGAGATACAATCTTTAATACGAAAAGGATTGGACATGATGATGAAAGAAATGAGTTAATAACTATATAGTATAAAAGCATATGTCTTTACGAAAATTTTTGGATAAAATTAAACCAAATTTTCAAAAAGGGGGGAAATTTGAAAAGTTTCATTCCACTTTTGATGCCTTTGAAACGTTTTTGTATGTCCCGGATAAAGTAACCACCAAGGGTTCCCATGTGAGGGATTCCATTGACATGAAACGCACCATGAGTTTTGTAGTGATCGCATTGATTCCTACCTTATTATTTGGAATTTGGAACACGGGATACCAACATTTTTTGGCATTTGGAAAAGCCGGGGGTTTTTGGGATTTTATTAACTATGGAGCCTTGAAAGTATTACCCATCGTTGCTGTTTCATATGCTACAGGTTTGGCATTAGAATTTATTTTTGCCCAAATAAGGGGGCACGAGGTAAATGAAGGTTTCCTGGTAACGGGTATGTTAATACCCCTAATTATTCCTGTCACCATTCCTTTATGGATGGTTGCGTTGGCTACTGCTTTTGCAGTGGTTATAGGCAAGGAAGTTTTTGGAGGGACAGGAATGAACATCCTTAACCCGGCCTTGGTAGCCAGGGCATTTCTATTTTTTGCCTATCCTGCTTATATGTCTGGAGAACGGGTTTGGGTTTCAGGATTATTACGTTCCCAACCCATTGATGGATACACTGGCGCTACTCCCTTAGCTCAATTGGCTTCGGAAGGTAGCCAATACGATGTAATTGTCAATGGAATTAACAATCCTGTGTCACCGTTAGAAATGTTCCTGGGTCTTATTCCGGGTTCTATTGGCGAAACCAGTACACTGGCCATTTTAATTGGTGCCATTTTTCTGGTTCTCACTGGAGTGGGTAGTTGGAAAATTATGCTTTCAACAGTAATCGGTGGTTTGACCATGGGGTATATACTTAATTTGTTTGCCGTGAATGATTTTATGGCATTGCCTGCTCCTTTACACTTAATACTTGGTGGTTTTGCTTTTGGAGCTGTTTATATGGCTACGGATCCTGTCACGGCTTCTCAAACAGAAAAAGGTAAATGGATTTACGGTTTTTTAGTAGGTTTCTTCGCCATATTAATCCGGGTACTAAATCCAGCGTTCCCGGAAGGAGTGATGTTGGCAATCCTGCTAATGAATGTCTTTGCACCGTTGATTGATCATTATATCATCGAGGCAAATATCAAACGTAGAATGAAAAGATTAAATGTACAGGCATAAAAAAGATAACAATGAAGAAATTCAGTAATTTCTATATATTTATGTTTTCGGCCATCATGGTTGTCATCGTGGCTCTCATCCTGTCAGTGGTGGCACTGCAACTGGAACCCATTCAAGAGAAAAATATTGCTGTTGAAAAGATGCGAAATATACTGACTAGTATACACGTAAAATCTACACCCCAAAATTCTCTTGAACTTTTTGACCAGTATATTACCGAAAGTTACGTGGTCAATTATAAGGGAGAACGGTTGGAAAAAGTGGACGTTGCAAGCGTGGACATGCAAGAAGAATACGATAAGATAATAGCTGTCGAAAACCTTGAAGCTGAACTTGTAGAACCGCAAGTTAGCCCCTTCATGGAATTTGTCTCCAACATCATAAAATTTGAAGAAACGGATACGGCTAAAATTAGGGAAAAAATCAGGGAAATCCAAGAAACCCGTCTACTTCCCGTATATCAAGGAAGTATAAATGATACCACACAAGTTTATATTTTCCCCATGTACGGAAAGGGACTCTGGGGGCCAATCTGGGGCTATGCGGCCATGTCAGGAGATTTTAATACTATTTATGGAGTTTATTTTTCCCATAAATCTGAAACACCCGGGCTGGGTGCCGAAATTGCCACGTATGAATACCAAAAGAAATTCATTGGCAGGAAAATTTATGATGATAATGATGTATTTGTTTCTATCAGGGTTATGAAAGGCGGGGCACCTGTTGATGATTTGCATGGCGTAGATGCAATATCCGGTGGAACCATAACAAGTCAAGGCCTGGAGCGAATGATAGAAAACTTTTTAGGAAGCTATGATAACTTTTTTCAGAAAAAATTGAACCAAGATGAGCAATAAAGAACCGTTTTTATCAGGAAAAAACTTGAAATTGTTAAGGGAACCGCTTAACAAGAGCAACCCCATTACTGTCCAAGTGTTGGGTATATGTTCTGCACTAGCGGTAACCGTGAAACTAGCGCCTTCCATCGTGATGGCTTTATCTGTTGTCGCCGTTTTGGCTTTTTCCAACATGATCGTTTCCATCATTAGGAGTTTAATCCCTCCAAGGATCAGGATCATCGTACAACTTGTAATAATTGCCTCATTGGTAATTTTAGTAGATGAGTTTTTGAAAGCTTATTCTTACGATATAAGTAAACAATTATCAGTTTTCGTTGGTTTGATTATTACCAACTGTATTATCATGGGCCGATTGGAAGCTTTTGCCTTGGCCAATAAGCCTTGGCCCGCTTTCCTGGATGGTATTGGGAATGCCGCCGGGTATGGTGTGATTCTTATTTTAGTGGCTTTTTTCCGGGAATTATTAGGATCCGGCAGCCTTTTAGGTTTCCAAGTCATCCCAAAATCATTGTATGGAATAACCGGGTATGTTGACAACGGGTTGATGATTCTGCCTCCAATGGCATTGATTACCGTGGGTATCATCATCTGGTTACAACGGAGTAAAAATAAAGAATTAATCGAAAAGAATTAAATATGGAAAACCTGGTAAATATATTTATAAAAGCTGTATTCATTGAAAATATGATATTTGCCTACTTTCTGGGCATGTGTTCCTATCTTGCCGTATCCAGGACAGTTACAACAGCTGTTGGATTAGGTTTGGCAGTAATTTTTGTTCTTGGTATTACAGTCCCAATTAATTACATGTTAGAAAAATACGTGCTTGAGGATGGTGCTTTGGCCTGGTTAAGCCCAGCTTTGGCTGATGTAGATTTAAGTTTTTTAACCTTTATACTTTTTATTGCAGTAATTGCTTCCATGGTTCAATTGGTAGAAATGGTAGTGGAAAAATTCGCACCAACCTTATATACCTCCCTGGGAATATTCCTTCCCTTGATAGCTGTGAATTGTGCTATCTTAGGAGGTTCCTTGTTTATGCAAGAAAGGGGGTACTCTAATATTGCTGAAGCTATAAGTTTTGGATTAGGTTCTGGAGTAGGCTGGTTCCTTGCCATTGTGGGATTGGCTGCCATACGTGAAAAAATTAGGTATTCAAATGTTCCTGCTCCTTTACGCGGTTTGGGAATTACTTTTATTATTACCGGCTTAATGGGTATAGCCTTCATGAGCTTTATGGGTATTAAATTATAAAAAAAGAATTTTAGACCATGATATTCTTAATTTCGACATTTACCATTATCCTAATCAGTATTTTAATATTTTTACTGGTTATACTTTCCTTGGTTGGAATTTTATTATATGCCAAGCAGAAACTTACTCCCCAGGGACAAGTAAATCTTAAGATCAATGACAAAGAGCTCCAGGTAGATGTAGGTAATACTATATTGTCTACCTTATCCAATAATGGGGTATATCTTCCTTCAGCTTGCGGGGGGGGAGGTACATGTGGGATGTGTAAATGTCAAGTGATAGAAGGTGCTGGTGATATTCTACCCACGGAAACAGGGTTTTTCACTCGCAAAGAGCAACAAGAACATTGGAGATTAGGATGCCAGGTGAAAATTCGCCAAGATATGACCATCAAGGTGCCCGAATCTGTTATGGGAATTAGAAAATGGGAATGTGAAGTTATTTCCAATAAGAATGTGGCAACTTTTATTAAAGAATTCGTGGTAAGACTGCCTGAAGGAGAAAAAATGGAGTTTAATTCGGGAGGATATATCCAGGTTGATGTTCCGAAAGTAGAAGTAGATTTTTCCAAGGATATCGAAGTAGAACCTCAATTTCGGGATGAA
>CAZOSQ010000136.1:0-8224 GCA_964582245.1 uncultured Bacteroidales bacterium
GGAGAAAGGGGGGGAAGAAAAAAGGAGGGGAGGGAAAGGGGAAAAGAGAGAAAAAAGAGGAGGGGAAAAAGGGAGAAGAAAAAAAAAAGGAACAAGGGGGGGAGGGGGGGAAGAGGGGATGTGAACCCACGACCCCTGGAACCACAATCCAGTGCGCGAACCTACGGAGCTACATCCACCATAATACTATTTCAATACTAAAACAGGTTTGCAAAGATAACCATTTTATCAATATGTTTAAAATAAAATTTTAAAAAAATCAAATGATTTTACCCTTCATTTTTTTCAAGTTGATGTTTGGAATCGTGTAATACTTATTTTTAATTACCCGGAACAATTTTATTGATGCAGTATTTTCAAACGGTTGTATGAAAAGTATTTCATCAATTATTTACAATTTCTTGTAAATTTTCCTGTAAAAGTAATTATTCAACCCCTGTTCCCTAAGAAGGGATATAACAAGTTGTTTTTGATATAGCAAGTATATTTACATTTTATTTAATTTTTCAATAAATTCTGTTTTCTCCTTTTCCCTTAACTGTAATAGTTTGAGGGCTATTTTAAAAATGCCCCGGGTATCTGGTTTCTCTTTTCTGAAAACTTGTCCTACAAAATTATGATGGCAATTGGCTCTTTCTGCTATTATTCTTCTATAACCCCTGCCATATTCCCGCTTTAACTTTATGGTTAATTCTTCGATATATTCGTTTGAAATATCCATGGGTTTTTGTTTAGTGTTAAATTATTGTGTAATTTGGTATCAAATAACCACATCAAAGGTACAACTATTTTTGCGTATTAACAAATAATATTGCTTCTTTATGGAAAATAATTTTAAACAAAGGTTCATGCAACTCCTGAATTACCTTAATCTAAGGCCTTCCCAATTTGCTGGAGTTTTAGGCTATAAAAGCCCTGAAAAAATCAACAGGCTATTAAGGGCAAAAAGTGAGAGAGGTTGCTACCCCGGATTTGAAATACTGCGGGATATAGCAAATACATTTGTATATATTAATATGAATTGGCTATTAACAGGTAAAGGAGACATGCTTGTTAATTTTGAAAAAGAGAAAAAATACAAGGCGGAAGATAAAATCAGTGAAAAATATGTACCCAAGCAAAAATATATAAATGTATTGGAAGAAAATTTAGATTTGAATAAGGAACTCCGGTTACTCCAAAATAAATTGAACAACTTTTATGCTGACCAGGAAAAAAGTGATAATTCCTAGTAAGATAAAATTTCCGGATCCTTCTAATTCTGATGAGGACGGTTTATTAGCTTATGGCGGAAACCTTCTTCCTTCTACTTTACTGGAAGCATATGCCAACGGGATTTTCCCCTGGTTTAATGATGATGACTCTCCCATTCTTTGGTGGTCCCCTGATCCAAGAATGGTTTTATTTCCCGGGAAATTAAAAATATCCAATAGTCTAAAACAAGTACTGGGGAAAGATTCTTTTAAAGTTTCTTTTGACAAGGATTTTGAAAAAGTTATTTCTCTTTGCTCAAGTGTGAAGCGAAAAGGAGAGGCTGGAACCTGGATTACCGGGGACATGAAGAAGGCTTACCTGGAACTACATGAACAGGGATTTGCACATTCTGTGGAAGTACACCATAATTCGGAACTAGTCGGTGGTTTATATGGAGTTTCCCTAGGTGGGGCATTTTTCGGGGAATCCATGTTTCACAAAAAACCGAATGCTTCAAAAATTGCATTGGTTTACCTGGTGAACCAGCTCAAAAATTGGAATTTTGATTTCATTGATGCACAATTACCCACTAAACACCTGGAAAGTATGGGAGGAGAGGAAATCAGTCGCAAGGAATTCCTAGTTTTACTAAAAAAGTCCATAAACAAGGAAACTATAATTGGTAAGTGGGATTTGTCGTTAATTGCATAATCAATCCTGGGTGAGTAAATTTTTCATTTTACCTATTAATTCTTCTACTTGGAAAGGTTTGCTAATATAATCATTCATTCCAGCCGCTATACAATTTTCCCGGTCACCTGAAAGGGCATTTGCTGTAATGGCAATGATAGGGGTATGAGTATTTGTACTTGCTTCTATTTCACGAATTTTTTTAGTTGCCACGATCCCATCCATCACGGGCATTTGAATATCCATTAATATTATATCATACCTGGATGATCCAAATTTATCCAAGGCTTCCTTGCCATTATTAGCTATATCGATATTTTTAACAAGTTTGTTCAAACTAAGTATCACTATCTTTTGATTTATTAAGTTATCCTCAACAAGTAGTACTGATGAATCTTCTATATGGACACTTTTCCTCCCTTTTTGAGCAGAGGAAGATGCTTCGTTAGATACTTCTGATTTTTTATCTTTAGAAGTTTTCTTGAAAGGTAAAATGAAAGTGAAAATGGTTGACATATCTTTAACATCAATTTTCAACCTCCCCTTATTGGCCTCTATTATTCTTTTAGATATTATTAAATCATTTTGGAATATCCTTTTACCTACTTTTCCTAAATTGTCAGTGGATAGTTCAGTATCGGTATTTTTTTCTATATGGATAGATTTGTTGCATGAAATATCAAATCTTAATTGCAATGTGGTTTCATCTTCGTTGATAACACCCAAGTTAATGTCAATCTTGGTCTTTGTTCTACTATTAGTCTTGATTATGTTTTCAATAATATTCAAGAACACCTGTTTCACTTTAATAGGGTCTCCCAGGATATTATTCTTTTTAATTTCCAAGGGACATTGTAAATTAATTTCAATGCTTTCATCATTTTGATTACTGTATAGATTCACAGTATTGTCAATGGTAGTATATAAATTGAAGTTGATCTTGTTTTGCTTGATGTCTTTGATTTCAATGTTGGAAACCCTAACAATATCATTCACCACGTTTACCAGGTTGTTGGTTGAAGCCAATATGGTATCAAAGTAATCTTTTGTTTTATCATCCAATTGGCTTTCATTTAACAAATTGCTCATGACCATGATATTATTCAAAGGTGTCCTTATTTGGTGACTTAACTTAGATATAAATTCATCCCTGGAGTAAACTTCGGCAACAGCCTTTTCTATTTTTTTTTCCTGCCTATCCATGTTTTCACTATAAATCTCTTTCATTAAATAAACCAAGAAATGGATTATCATGTAACCTGCCAGTGCTATAATTATCACGTTAACATTAAAACTTGCATTAAAAAAATGGATGTCCTGCAAAAAAAAGATCAAGGCAAATGATAAAAAAAAGAAAAGAACGGAAACTAATCCACCCTTTTTTCTTCCAAGAGTCAGTAAACTTATAGCAGGAAATATCAAAATCAATAATATACCAGCAGAATTTTCTATACTAAATACCCCGAATAAAATAACCACGGCAGAAAAAACCATGTAAAAAACAGAACTAGATCTAGAGGATTTTTTTGATCCCAGGAGATAATAAAAAACGATACTTGATGCTAATAGAACCAGCATGATTCCAGCTAATATATATTGAGTCATCACTACCATAGAAATGGCTAGGGAAAATAGTAAAACCGATGAAATTGCCAGCAACAGACGACTTGATAAATACATCTTGTTTAAAACAGTCTCCTCCTCATTATTCACCTGGTGGTTTGAAAACAAATTAATCAATGATTGAAAAGCAGGCATATAAAAAAATTTTTATTTTCTACTGGCAAAGCAGTTTTATGTGTTAAATATAATAAAAAATTACATGAAATTTTATCATTTTTCCTCCTTCCAATCATTTCATGATAAAAACAATTGATTATTAAGGAATAAATAGTTGTTAATCAGCATTCCCTAAACATTAAGTTATTTTTATTCAAAGAATAAATTGAAATCAATAAATCCGGGTAACTATTATCTATTAAAAAACGTTATTTGTTAGGATAAAATTCATTAACTTCATGAATAACTAAGTATCATATACGGATGATGACAATTTATGTTCACCCTTGTAAGTGGATATTTTTTTATTATAGGAATATATGTATTATATTTTATGCACTTGTTTTTATTATGATATTTAACAAAAATTCTTTTTTTCAGAATGACCAAAAGTATCCCGGGGACAATTTTCTTCGTTACCAAAATTTAGCGCCCCTACTTAAGTTTTTTGAAACCCTGGAGATGGAGAAAACATTGCCCGCGGATAATTTAGCTAACCCCCTAGACGGATCGGATCATCCCGATGTTTCCGTGATAGGCAAAACGATGTTTCACATAAAAAATTCAATTATGCGATATTTTTGGCTTATATTAACCTTAATTTACACACCTACTTTTAGCCAAAATTCTGATAGTTTTAAATTTAAGGAAGGAATTTACCTTGACTTTTCCCAGGTGAAAAATGATAACCCTATACCTGTTGCATCCATTATTACATCTCGTGAATTTGGTAGCAGAATTTTCGAGGATGAACTTTTAAGCAAGGACAAGGTTGAATATTTCGATGCTTTCGGTGTAAAACAAGGATATGAAACCTCGAAAATTTGGGGATATTCAAAAAATGGAAATTTATATATAAAAATTGAAAGTAGTTTTAATAAAATTACCATAACAGGAAGTATCTGCCACTTTGTTGCTAATATAACAAAACAGGTAGAAACCGGCTATAACCCGATGATTGCATCCAATTATCCTTATAACTACCAGTCCAATGTTCCCACACAATTTACCAGCGAAATAAAACAATTTATCATGGATTTTTCTACCGGCCAGATTTACGATTACAATGTGGAAAATCTTAAAATTATATTAATGAAAGATGAAAAATTATATGATGAATACAATTCTTTAAAGAGAAAAGAGAAAAAAAAGCTTAAATTTTTATATATTAGAAAATTTAATGAACGAAATCCCTTGGATATAAAAACGGACATTACTAACCCTTAAAACCTCGAAATATGAAGAAAGTATTTTTTTTGCTGGTCATTTTCCTAACTGCACAGCTAACGGCACAAGTTACTCCTAGGCAGGAAGAATTAAAAAGATTTTTTAATACAAAAACGCTTATTGTATTAGAAAACAACCCTCTCAATGAATATAACTACGTGATTAAAGAAGTATTGGAAAAAGAATGGACTGTCACGGATTATGAATTTATTAACTTCAATGAATTTGATGAAAAACGTAAAGATCCTCAATATTCTTTTCTTTACATGGATATAGTAAGTTTTGAGAATGATAAAACCGATGCTCAATATAAATTTCTTTTCGTATCTCTCGGTGGAGATTATTTTAGGCGAAACCAGATGCCGGATATTGTATCCGTTCCTATTTCATATGCCAATGTTGATGAAGAATCTTACATATACAAGCTGGGGCTCCTAGTCAGGTTCATGCACAATCATATAAAACTTCTGAAAGAACAACCCGACCTTGTTGATGACCAATTATTCAAATATTACAATAATAACATGGGAGATGTTAAATCCAAAACAGTTTACCTCATGGAACATGAATTATCAAAAGATATAAACTCGGTAAAAAGGGTAAAAAGCTATTACCCATACCCGATCAGAATTGTCACCAAGGAAGAAATAGCTGAAGCAATTGAAAAAAGGGATGATAACGTGGTTTTTTTACATAAAGTAGGTCCAGAGGGAACCAAGTTAAATGCCAGGTGCTATAAAATCCTAATGGGCGCCAATAATGCAAATTTGTACTATTTTGATTTTCATAAGATAAGCGGAAAAAATCCTGATGGAATGCTTTCTACTGATTTAAAGAAAATGGCCAAAAGCAAGGGAAATTAGCAAATAATACTTAATATACGGGAGGAAACCTCCCGTATACTTTTGATATTTTGTAAAGCTATTTATTCCCCAATAGCAAAGAAAATCTTTAAACTTGTAAGACTTGTCCCGGGAAAAAAAATAACCGCGCAATGATCAAAATAAATCAAAACCTTCTACAAGAAATTATTTTTAAGGCAAGAATATCGACAAGAAGGAGGATGAATTACAACTTTCATGAAAAAGCTTCAGACACTTTACAAAGAATGATTAATGTAATGATACCCGGAACTTATGTGCAGCCTCATAAACATGAAAACCCTGGCAAACGCGAGGTTTTTATTATATTAAAAGGAAAAGCATGGGTAATTGAATTTGATGACATGGGAAATATAAACGAATCCTATTTAATGGATCCTTCATTGGAAAATTACGCTGTTGAAATCCCTCCTAGCACGTGGCATATGATTATTCCCGTGGAAGAATCGGTATTTTACGAGTTAAAAGATGGTCCCTATGATCCGAATTCTGATAAAGTTTTTGCCAGTTGGGCGCCACCGGAAACCTCTCCCGGGAAAACCACTTTTGTCGAAGAGGTTTTAAAATCCATGAAAAGTAAATAAACATAAATTGCTTATTCCTTGGCTGCTTCCGGGGAAAGTTTATAATTTTTCCCCAAGATAAAGCAAATTCACCCGGTGCAAATATATTGTTTAATAATTTATTAGTTTGTAAGAAATAACTATTTTTGTGCCTTTTTAATATTGAGGTATATTATGGCACAAAAACCATCCATCCCAAAAGGCACAAGGGATTTCGGCCCATCAGAAATGAGGCGGAGAAATTACATATTCAAAATTATTAAAGAAACATACGAATCCCATGGTTTTATGCCTATTGAAACTCCCGCCATGGAAAGACTTTCTACCCTCCTTGGCAAGTATGGAGAGGAAGGGGACAAACTTTTATTCAGGATATTGAATTCGGGTGATTTCACCTCGAAAATTCCTTCGCCTGAATGGGAGAAGAAAGATTATCAAAAATTATCCTCCTTGGTTTCAGAAAAAGGACTTAGATACGATCTTACTGTCCCATTTGCGCGTTTCGTGGTACAACATCAACATGAAATTAATTTTCCTTTTAAAAGATACCAGATTCAGCCTGTTTGGAGAGCCGATCGACCCCAGAAAGGACGATACCAGGAATTCTTCCAATGTGATGCCGATGTAGTGGGTAGTTATTCTTTGTTAAATGAAGTTGAGTTAATCAACATCATAGATGAAGTATTCAATAAACTAAATATAAAAACAATCATCAAGCTAAACAACCGGAAGATTCTGACAGGCATTGCAGAAACAATTAATGCGAAAGAAAAAATTATAGACATAACAGTGGCTATTGATAAGCTTGATAAAATAGGCCTTGAAAAAGTTGAACATGAATTAAGCGAGAAAAACCTTTCACAACAGCAAATCAACCAGTTGAAACCTATCCTTCTGCTTGAAGGAAATGATGATGAAAAATTAACAAGTTTAAAAGATATTCTAAAAAATTCATCCATTGGATTAGAAGGCATAGAAGAAATGGCTTTTATCATGGATAAAGTTAAAAAGTACGGGATGAAAAGCCCATTCGAATTTGATCTTACCCTTGCACGGGGTTTAAATTATTACACTGGGTCTATTATAGAAGTTAAGGCTGCTGATGTAGCAATTGGCAGTATTTGCGGGGGAGGCAGGTACGATGATTTAACAGGTATTTTCGGGCTCCCGAACGTTCCGGGAGTTGGTATTTCCTTTGGAGCTGACAGGATTTATGATGTCATGGTTCAAAATGAACTTTTTCCCGGAACCATCATAGCTTCAACTGATATTTTGTTTGTTAACTTCGGGGAAAAAGAAGCAGATTACATTTTCCCCTTATTAAAAGAACTCCGGGCAGAGGGAATTCATGCCGAAATATATCCCGACGAGGCCAAAATTAAAAAACAGTTTTCTTATGCAAATAATAAAAATGTTCCACTTGTAGGGATTGTAGGAGAAAATGAGATGAAAAACAAGACAGTTTCCTTGAAAAATATGGAGACGGGAGAACAAACAGAAGTAGACCTTCCTGCTTTAAAAGAATGGATTGTTTCTTGGAGAAAAAACAGGTGAGATTTTTAAAACCCACCAATAAATTTATTAACAGTTATTGAGGATGGGATTTTCTTATAATAAGGGTATCTCATAATTTATCCACGGGTACTTTCACGATCAGGTTAATATAGTTTGACAGATTGAACTGCACCAGGATAAATATTGAATTTTTCCGTGATAGTATAAAAAGCATGTTTCGCCTCCTTGGCCCGGTAAACAACCTTGTAATTTCCGGGTAACAGGCTAAGTGTCTCTTTTTTTGATACAGGATCAAGATTATAAATCCAACGCAGCGATTCATCTTCCTCAATCACATACAAACTTCCATAACCTTCTGAAAGGGTGAGAAAAGTG
>CAZOSQ010000137.1:0-8203 GCA_964582245.1 uncultured Bacteroidales bacterium
CCATACCAAGCACCCTTTCAACTTGGCTGTTCAACCTATTATTTTCCTGCTTAATAATTTTAGCATAATCGATAACTTTATTACGGTCTTTCATAAATTCAGGATTTAGCAGTACATCAACCGCAATATTTATGGTTGAAATGGGTGTTTTAAATTCATGGGTCATATTATTTATAAATTCTCTTTGCTGCTCTGATAATCTTTTTTGTTTAAATATAATATAAAGGGTATACGAAAAAAACAATATAACGAGCAACAATAATGTTGAAAAAATTGTCCAAACGGACATTTCTGATAGTAAATATCGGTCTACAGTGGGAAAATTTACCCCAAAATAGTAAGTAAATTCATCATATGTAGGTAATTTATTAGAAAATGATTTTTGACAATTCTCAGTAGCGCAAACATAATCTCCATATAACATTTTATCTGTACGACAATCATAAACGCCATATTCAAAATCAACAATTATGTGAAAGTTATCGAATTCTCTTTTCAAGTAATATTCAAGTACATTAACATCTATTTCACTCTTTATATTCACAATGTAATATCCCGGATGGATAAGGTTCACCGGGTTATACCCGGGTGGTTCCATGTTATTGTATTTATAAATCTCATGGGCTACTTTATTTAAAGCATAATGGACAGTCTGATCAAATTGTTTTTCCTTTAACGTCCAAGTTTTCGTGAACCAAAAGACTTGGAACACGATTATACCGGACATTGCGATGGTTCCTAGTATGATGATTATCCTAATCCTGTTACTTTTCATATTGAACCCTATTAAGTTGGTTTAAATTTACAAACGTTAAATGATTTTGCAAATTATTGTTAGAAGATAGAGAAAAGAATATTGGAATAGAAAGCCACTATGGTATAATATATGAAGAAAAAAATAATAATTCATAAGATTAAAATATAAATAAAAAAATATTACTATTATGAAAGATTATATAAAAAGATGGCAAGATTGGGTAAATTTGATCATAGGAGCCTGGTTATTTTTCAGTCCTTGGATTTTAGGATATGACCAAACAAGTTATGCATGGAATTCATTTCTTTTTGGAGCCCTAATTGTTGTTTTTTCCGTTTTTGCCTTGGTAGATCGTCGTGCTTGGGAAGAATGGGGGAATTTAGCAATGGGTATGTGGTTGGTTATTTCACCTTGGGCTATTGGTTTTAGTACAGAATCAACAGCCTTTTTAAATATTATCATTTCTGGCGTTGTAATTACAGGTTTGGCAATCTGGGGAATAGCAGATACCCTATCAAGATGGAAAATAAAAGCCTAAATTTATTTCCTTTTTACAAACTTTAATTGTAAGTCATTAAAAAAATAGTTGTGAAATTTATTTTAAAGAAGTTGAATGAATGAGCATGATCCTTTCCTGTGTTTTCTTTGGCATGCTTTTTTAAGTTAATTAACTGATGTTAAATTAAAAAAAGAAATTATGAGATATAAATTTAGTTTAAAACAAGCTACATATTCCGGGTTATTAGCCGGATTGATATTCTTAGTACTGGAAATGATTATGGTACCCCTCTTTCTAGGGGGAAGTGCATGGGGGCCACCTAGATTAATTGGAGCTATCTTACTAGGAAGAGATGTATTACCACCTCCAGCAACATTTAATTTTGGGGTGGTGTTAGCGGCTGTCATTTTACATTTGGCCCTTTCAGTAATTTATGCCATAGCGATAGCAGCAATTGTACAAAGAATGTCTGTCACCTCAGCTATAATAGTAGGGGCTATTGGAGGATTGGTTCTTTACCTAGTAAACTTTTATCTTTTCACAGGTTGGTTTGAATGGATGATTGCTGCCCGTACTTGGGTAAATATTTTCGCACATATTTCCTATGGTATTGCCGTTGGATGGGCATACAGGGGTGGATTGAATATACGAAATAAAAAGATTCACGATCAAGCCAAAAGAGAAGATTCCTTGGAAGAAAGAAGGAGAAAACAAGCCAGGAAACATCAAGAGGAAAGATTAGAAAATCAGAGGAAAGAACCTTATATAGAGGAAGTTTCTAAAGAAAAAAGAATTAGAGAAGAAAAACGATAAAAATAAAGGGCCTTAAGTGCCCTTTATTTTTTTTTATTATATTAACAGGATGATGTCAGGATCATTAAAAACAAGATCTTTCGAAAAAGAATTTATTGTTCAAACGGCACGTAGTAGCGGCCCAGGAGGACAAAAGGTAAATAAAACAGAATCCAAGGTGGAACTTCGTTTTCATGTGGATAATTCACAACTTTTATCCAATGAAGAAAAAGAAAAAGTAAAAGAAAAATTAAAACATAAAATAAATAATGAAGGTTTCCTACAGGTGTTTGCGCAAGAACATCGAAGTCAATTAAAAAATAAAGAACTAGCCGAAAAAAGATTTTACCTTTATCTTGGTAAAGCTCTCCAAGTAAAAAAGAAAAGGATTCAAACAAATCCCACGAAATCTTCCAAGGAGAAAAGAATTCAAAACAAGAAAAAGACTTCTGAAAAGAAAAAACTTAGATCGAACAAGTTATTCCAAAAAAAACTTCCCCCCACCTAATTTTTTAATGAATAAGAAATAATTCCATGCATGTATACCTCTAAATGATTATCATTATATTTGAGAAAGAGAATACTATTAATATGAAAAAAATAAGTTTTACCATCATTTTTATTTTAATCAATTGGGCATATTTACAAGCTCAAGACTGTATCGTGCTGGATACAAGTATTAACAAATCATATGAAGGAAAATGTAAAAAAGGATTTGCACATAAATTTGGAAAAGCTCAAGGGGTAGATAAATATGAAGGGGATTTTAAAAAAGGAATGAAACATGGTGAAGGAATATATACTTGGGCCAATGGCGCAATATTTAAAGGGGCTTTTGAAAATGATAAAAAACATGGCTATGGCAAATTAATCGAGGCTGATAGTAATATAATTACAGGTTATTGGAAAAATGATTTGTACGTGGGTCAACAAAAGGAATATTTTTTAGGATATAAAATTATAAATTCCACTAATTTACCAGGTAAACCTTTTTTTAGAAAAATTGAAGAAGAAGGTGATGAAATTAGGATAGAAATAACTGATATTAATAAGGGTTTACATGGATTTGATATCTCAAATTATATAAATGCAGATATTCATAGTATTTCAAATAGTGGATCAAGAATAAATGCTCGTTTAACAAACGTGAAGTTTCCTTTCAAGGCTACTGTCTCATACGGGGTACCCAATAAATCTGCTAATTTTGTAATTAGGGCAAGTTTTATTTTTGAAATATTAGAACCTGGGGTCTGGCACATATCCCTGGCTCATAATTAATTTTCAATCTATTTTTTTAAATACAGTCCGGTAGATTTGGTTCTTATAAACCCAATCAAGATGTATACTGTCTCCTTTATGTGCAACTCCTGAAATATTCGTGATGGTTAAAACATCAAACATGTTTATTAAATCCTCGGCTTTCATTATGCTATCACAGAAATATTTAACTTCTGCACTTACAGGCACTTTCGGGGGGCTTATTTCATTAAAGTAATGTGCACAAATATTCGAGAATAAATATGAATTACTGTCGTTTTTCGTGATGGATATCTTGGTAATAGAATCTATTCCAACAATATAGGAATTATATGAGCCTTCCAAGTTAGATGAGCAATCATTATCATGAAAGAGCAATGTAATTTCCTTTAATTCATCATCTTCACCTACATGGATATGTTCTCCTGAAGATGTAATGGCTTCACCGAATTGCATAATCAAGTAGGTACAAGATGCTGTATCTATTAATTCGTTTTCCACCGGTATTATTTTTAGCCTTTCAATATCTTCCCTTGTTACATTGGGATTATATTCAATTTTAATGGTTCCACTATTATCCGAAACATTATCAATAAAATAGTGCACGTTAAATTTTGCATCACCTTTTAAAAAAAACGGCACTTCAACATCTTCACCTACAGTATTTGGCATCCCGAAATATAAATATATGCCCGTATCACCTTCGAACAAATGAACTACATTTTCATTATAAGATGCAACATAAGGATCAACAGTGTCAGAAAAATCAACTTTTTCTTCCTCATATTGTTCGCATGCAACAAGATAAACTAGACCTAATGCTATTATCGCCCCAATAAATGGTTTCAAATGAAATTTCATGCTGTTTAAAATTATTATTGTTTATCGATCCACATTTTTTGCTCAAGATTCTTATCAAAAGTAATATTATCATTTGAAAGTAATTCGGCAGAAGGAGGGTACCACCTTTTTATTATTCCGGGCCTTACAGCTCCCCTTGGTAATTTAAGGGCCGGGACTTCGGTACGTCTTACCTGGACCCATCCTTCATGAGGTTTAAAAAAGCAATCTTTGAATTGCTGTTTGTGAATATTTTCTAAAGCAACTTTAGCATCTAAACTTTCTAAGGCAGCTAAATTAGAAATATATAAAGATATTTCTTCTGCTGGCACTTTATAAAACTCCATTGATGCTTTAATACCTTCTTTATAATAAAAATCTGCATTGATCATATCAACAGCCCCCCCTATGAATCCTTTGGCATATGCTTCCGCCAGGAATAACGCTGTTTCGGAATAAGTAGCCAATTGGGTGGGAGTCGAGGGTGTAATAACCTGGTGACTTATACGGGAAGATACATTGCTCAAGGGTTCTCCCGGTACAACACCCTTATACTCTCCTTCTGAGGCTCCATCTCCTTCCTCAAACCAAATTTTCATCCTGGGATCATCATCAGTTTTTAATAGTTCGACAAGAGAATGACTGGGAAAGAAAAAAGCTCCATCAGCATAAGATTCCCATATCCTGTAAAAAGGATTTTTATTACCCGTTTCATCATAATAAGGAAACAAAAAGTTATCTTCATTGCTTGATAATAGGGGGGAATTATTTGTTATTAAGGCACTTATTTTACTTGAATATTTTTCCGGTTCTCTCGTTGATAGGATCATTAAAGTCCTAAGTTTAAGAGAGTTTGCCAACTTCTCCCATTTTACCATATCATCTCTCTCCAAATCTTTATTTAAATAGAAAAGTGAAGAAATATGTTTTGTGGAATTAGGATCGGTATCCATGATATTTAAAGCATTCTCTAAAACATCTAATACACCATTTAATATATCTTCCTGTTTATCGGCCGCGGGAGAAGGGTATTCATTATGCTGTAAGGCTTGGCTATAAGGTACATCCTCCCACATAATGGTTAAATGATAGAATAGTAAAGCTGATAATATTTTACAAACCGCTTGTGCATTTGAATTATTTTCTGATGCCGCAATTTCATCCGCCACCTTAAGATTCTTTAAAGCATACACGTAATAAGTTCGCCATGTATTATCCGTGGTAAAACCTGATTCCCTATAAATTTCTTTGTTTGAAAATGTTGGATCATTATTACTTCCTGCAGCCCAATGTTGGGACCAAAGCATCATGTTTATCCCGGCATCCACCAAATTTGAGTTATAATCCAACATGGCAGAATTAATAAGTAGTTTTGGACTAACCTCTGTAGCTGTATTAGGATCATCATTGATATCTAACCAATCTTTTGTACATGAAGACAGTAACAAAACTAAAAGGGTGAAAAATATTCGCAATTTTTTTTTCATAATCATATCAAATTCAGATTAGAATGTTAAACGTACATTAAAACCTATGCTCCTGGCGGGAGGCAAATTGAACATTTCAATACCTTCTGCACTTGTCCCCGATCCAAAAAGGTTAGCTTCAGGATCTATGTGCGGCACGTTGCTCTTGATCAACCATATATTTCTTCCCTCCACACCCAATTCAAATGTATTGATAAATACTTTAGTCAGCCATTTTTCCGGGAATTTATAACTCAATCTTATTTCTCTTAACTTAATATATGAAGCGTCAAAGGTATTACTTTCTGCAGCAGCTGGACCGGAATAATTGTACCAAAATTCTTCCATATTCTCAACAGGAGTTGTATTTTGCTTACTGGAAATAATATTTCCGTTCCCGTCATACGTAACATTAACACCTTTGTCAATGAAAGTTTGATCAATTTCCCTGTTTATGGTAGTTTCCTCGGCCATACCATGGTAACGTAAAGATTGTACCGTGCCCGAATATATCACACCACCTTCCCTTAGGTCAATCAATAAACTTAGATTGAAATTTTTATAACGAAAGCTATTGCTAAAACCCATTGAAAAATCAGGTACCACATCACCAAGTCGCGTAGATTCTGTTTCAAGTTCTCGCAATCCTGTTTGTTCATTAATGATTAGGTTTCCTAAAGTATCTCTTTTCCATTTACGACCATACAGCCCCCTGCTTTCTCCTACCCTCGCGGATACCTCGATTCCATTGAATCCAGATCCGTAATCGAATCGTTCAACACCGTCTGCCAATTCAACAATCTTTTCTATGTTTTTATAAAAATTATAAGAAAATATCCAATCAAAATTTTTCGTATTTACCGGGGTAAGATCAATTTTTAACTCGATTCCACGGTTAGAAACCGCACCCACATTTATATTTTTCGCATTAAACCCTATGGAAGGGGGTACAGAAATATTAACAATTTGGTTTTTAACGATTTCATAATAGTAAGTAAAATCTATTCCTAACCGGTTATCCAGGAAATCAGCATCAATCCCTCCTTCCCAGGAATTAACTTTTTGAGGTTCAAGATTCTGTGGCGGTAGTACCGTAGTGGCAAAATAAGCCAATTGTCCACCATGTGGAGTTTTGTTTCCATCTTGCTGAAAAGGAATTACTATATCTGTATAAGGAATATAATCAAATTTTAACTGGTAAGGCTCTTCATCGCTTCCTACAGCAGAGGCACTGGCCCTTAATTTCACAAAATCCAGCCAATCTTTTTTGATTGAAGGAATTGCATCGGTTAAAACAAGACTCAGCATGGCCGAAGGATAAAAGTATGAATTATTTTCTTTTGGAAGGGTAGAACTCCAATCATTCCGACCGGTGATATTTAAAAAAATATAATTCTTATAACTGAAACCTAAGTCCGTGAAAACACCCCATAATCTTCTGTGATAAAACACTTCTTCGGGTTTATTGGATTTAGCATTTGAATAATCATAAAAATTAGTTATTTCAAAATCTTGTGCAGTGTTTCCAATGAACCTTTTGTAAATTTCATTGGTATTATGTCCTACGATGCCCTTGAAATTAAAATCATCTAAAAAATCTTTGTTGACTTCAACAATAAAATCCGAATTTAATTGCTTGTAGAATAGATCCATATCCGTTAATGACCCTGAATTTACACCCTTAGTACCACTTTTGGTAATTTGTCTTCTATAATCTGTATAGAAGTCGGTACCCAATCTTTCAGATACTTTGAGCCATTCAAAAGGGGTATATTCAAGAAAAATATTACCGTAAACCCTTTCAACAGAATTATTAAGTCCATTTTCGAAAGCAGTCCAATATGGATTATTAATGAAATCACCCAATGGTCGTTGAGATCCATCAGTATTTTTGTAATCTTCTAACTCTTTAATATCTACAGTATTTGGAAGACGAGCAAGAATAGAATTAAAAGCATTTACGCTCCCTCCCTGGGAGGGTATACCTTCTTTCCCGGTATTTACATAATTAATGGTAAAGGTACTGCGTATATTATTTTCAAACTTCATCGACGAATTAAAAGCAACTGAATTCCTCTCCAAAATGGAGTTTGGCAAAGTTCCCTGTTGCTTTAAATTTCCATAACTTAACCGGTAAGTACTTTTGTCAGTTCCACCGGAGACTGAAACATTATTATTTAAAGAATATCCTGCCTGGTAAAAATTCTTATAATTATTCGGGTGAGCTTCAAGATACTGGAAATTTGAAGAATCGTAATTAGCAAATTGTATCTTACTAACATCTGATATTTTAGGTCCCCACCCATTAATAGCATTTGCCTGGTATTTACCATTACTGCCTTGAGCAAAAGAAGATTGAACATTAGGCAATATCATTGGATTTTCAAAACGATACGTAGAACTTACCTCCACCGATGTTTTACCCGCTTTACCTCTCTTGGTGGTGATAAGCACAACCCCGTCACGGGCACGGGCACCATAAAGGGCCGCGGCATTAGGGCCTTTCAGGATGTTTATAGTTGCAAGATCTTCGGGATTAAGATCTCCAGCACGGTTCCCAACGTCAGCTCCAGATATTCTTTGGTTATTATC
>CAZOSQ010000138.1:0-8179 GCA_964582245.1 uncultured Bacteroidales bacterium
GCTAGCAATGCTCATGAAAGCCCCCTTTTGTTCTTCCAATTTTTTTTGCTCGTGTATATCCGTGTTTGTCCCCACGTATTTCACAAGTCTTCCTTCATTGTCCCTGATAGGAACGGCACGCACTAAAAACCACCTGTACTCACCATCAAACCTCCTGATTCTTATTTCGGTAAAAAATTCTCCCCCACATTCCGTGATTTCCTGCCACTGTTTATTAAATTTAGCAAAATCTCCCGGGTGATAGCTAGATTTCCAATTATCATGTAATTCTTTTTTAGAGAAACCGGTATAATTATACCACTTGGAATTTAGATAAATAGGCTGCCCGTTAATATCTTCTACCCAAACATGATGTTCGATAGCATTGGATAACACTTCAAATTCATCAACTTTTTGCTGGATGATCCCTTGGATATGTTTTTGGACATTTATATCAGTGAAGGTACCATACCATTCAGTAATCATCCCTTCCTTATTCTTCAGGGGAACCACCTGGCATAAAAACCACTTGTAATGATCATATTCATCTTTCAATCTCAATTCAACTTGCCATTCTATGCCCTTCTTAAAAGACGTCTGCCAAGCATCAAAAACTTTTTGGGTATCCTCGGGGTAAATGCATTGCATCCAAGCATTTCCATAGCTTTCCCTGGGATTCAAACCCGTGTATTCATACCAGTGCTTGTTGAAATAAATGTTATCTCCATTGGGAAGGCTACTGAATACCATTTGCGGAATGGATTCGGTAATTGTCCTAAATCTTTGCTCGCTTTTTCTTAGGGCTTGTTGTATTTTTCTGCTTTCAGTCACATCGGTTGCCATGAAAATAAGCTGCTTTTTTCCATATTTCCCATTGCCAAGGTGGGACGTATAAAAATGCCAAATACGAGATTGCCCATTTTTTGTTTGAACAGAAAATTCACCTTCATCAACCGCCCCTTCTTTTTGAAAAAGCATCATAATATTTTCTTCTACTTCCTTCCCATTTTCCTGGTATGCCAGGTTACACCAATGAGTAATATTCAGCAGTTCTTTTTTCCTGTATCCTGTTATCTCTTGCCAAGCCTTGTTCACGAGTACGAATTTACCATCTTCCTCGATCACACCCACGGGTATTGGCGCTCCCATGAGAGATTTTCTAAATCTTTCCTCGCTTTCAGCAAGTTGCTGTTCAAATATTTTCCTCCTGGTGATATCAAAATTTATCCCGATAAAAACATTTGCGTTGTTAATTTTTAATAATTTGCCTTTTCCCTTTAACCATCGTGTTTCTGTGCCATTTTTTCGCATCCTGAATTCCACATCAAAATATCCTTTTTCCAATAATTTTTTTTCAAAGTTTTCTTTCAATAAATTTACATCCTCTTGGTGAATTAATTGGTAAAAATCCTTCAAGTGAAGAATCCCATCCTCGTTAAAATGTCCAAGTATCCTAGATTCTTCCTTGTCAAGGTGAAGAATTCCTGAACCCGGTTTCATATACCATGTCCCAATTTCTCCACTTTGTAGGGCTGCTTCGAATATGCTTTCACGGTCAAAAAGATCTTTAACTTCCATTCCCGCTTTTTCAAAATCATTCGTAAAAAATTGGAATTTTTTTCTTTTTAAAACCTTTTTAAGGCTTAACCAATGCTTTTTCTTTTTTTTCCCGGGTAAATATCCATGGTGATAGAAATTCGAATAGTGTCTTGGTATATCATTTTTCCTTTTTTCATGAAGTAGTTTGGAGTCCTTATCTAAAAACTCTATAAGATTATTTTCATCTATTTTATCCTGGTTGAAATCGGGTGTGAAATTATTAATCCTAACGATTCCATTACCATTTAATTCCTTTTCTAAGTTATCCTGGATAATGAATTTATTAAGAACCTGGTTATCCTCTTGTCCGTGGCTTACCAAGGATAATTTATCTTCATTATTATACTTCTCTTCTGATAAATTTTTTTGTTCTGAAAAAAGGGCCACATACTTGATATTACCATCATGGCTAACCAAAGATTCCACGCGTATGAGAAAAACATTTTTCCCACTATGGAATGCCAATTTTAATTTTTCCCCTTTGAAAGCTTGATCAATCATGCTTTTCAATAGATCTTTTTCTTGAAAAGGAATAAGAAGTTCTCCTTCGAATGTTAAATCTCTTTTAAAAAAAGGCTGGATGTCAAGTTTATACTTACGGTTAACAAAAACATAATTTAATTGATCATCGATAACACAAATACCTTCATTTTTTACTTGATCAAATAACTGTTGGAATAACATGTTTTCCATGTGAAAAATAGTTAGCGTTTTACTTATCTATAACATTTCAATTATCTATTTTGTTTTTTGTTTAATCAAATCAAGCATTTCATTAATATCAAAGGGTTTTTTTATAAATCCATCGGCTTTAACTTCTGTTGCCGCATTTTCTAACTTCATATCGGCAGAATATATAATAACGGGTATATCTTTTAAATTAGGATCATTTTTTATCATACGCGTGGCTTCTGCACCACCAATACTTGGAATCCTCAAATCCATCAATATGATGGACGGATCATAAGCTTTTACTCGCTCAATGACATCGTCCACGTCCTGGTAACATCTTACCTCGTAACCCTCGTTCACGAACAACAGGGTATTAAAATCAACGGTGAAATTATCATCCTCGAACATCAATATTTTAGTTTTCAAAGACATAAGTAAGTGAAGGGTTAAATTTTCTACACAAAAGAACAAAATAATTCAGACATTGTAAAGAGAAGTTAAATTTTTTAATGTCAAGATTAAATAATTACGATACCAAGTTAAACAAAATTATAAATTTCCCGGGATGAAGTAAGTTAATGTAATTGATTTCTTTTTAAGGCTATTTTACTTGTAATAAATATTTTCTCCTGTTCATTTTGTTTTATTTAACGCATAGAAATAAATTTAAAAATAGGACAATCATACTGAAAAACCCCGGGAACCATTCCGGGGTAAAAGGTTTTCCACCAAGATATTTTTGTAATTAAAGTTCCCAGGGATAGGTTTGTGGCACCAATTGGCCAGCAGGTTCTATGTCCATTGGATGCAATGGCGTGGTTTCATCCAAGAATATAAAAGCATCATAACGTCTAGGAATTAGCGTGGGAACGTAATTACCGAATTTTTCTCGCCCGGGATGATAAACTACCCCAATAGCCCGATGATCCAAGTATTCATGTAAACCTGTTAATTGGTTTATTTCCTTGCTTAAAAAATACTTATCAGCCGGTGTAACTTGGTGTAAAATTTCTTCCCAACTATTAATTCGGGCAGGAGGTGCTTCTTTTTTCTTCATTTTGCCCTCCCATTGATCCGCTGCAATAAGGGAGCCCCGATAAGATCCAAACCCAATAAGCTTAACATCCTCTTTTTTATGTTGTTCCCGTGCAAGTTGTCCAAGATTATATAAACCCGAACTCGCCATATCTGTTTCCCTGGCATCACCAATATGTGTATTATGTTCCCAAACAATGCATTTAGCATCCTTGCCATGAAATTTCATCAACCTATTTAGGGTTTCCATCATGTGAGAATCCCTAATATTCCATGAAGAAATTCCACCGGAAATCATCGCATTATAATATTTCTCGGCATTAAGGGTGACTAGGGCATTTTGTTCCGCATTGAAGGGTGCTTCTAAATCTGTATTATATGTAATCATTTTGCTTTGAATCTCATTCAACAACTTTACTACCTTTTCCCGGCATGATCTAGGTGTCAATGAAGAAAAAGCAATATCTTTTTCATTTCCTAATCCCATGGATTCAAAACAATTCATTGCCTTTAAAGTAGTCTCGTATGCTTCAGGATCATTGAATTTCATATATTTAGCAATGGATTCCAAGGACTCCCAAAGACTATATACATCCAATCCGTAAAACCCTATTTTCTTTTCGCTAGGAAGATCATTATTATACATGCGCAACCATTCGGTCAAAGCTGCAATTTCCCAGTTGGACCACATCCATGTAGGCCATCTTTTAAATTCTTTCAATACATCTGATGCTTTTTCCCCCGCATCTTCGTATCCCTTAATAAACCTGTTGATCTTGTAACAATCTGGCCAATCACCTTCAACAGCAATAAATGAAAAATTCTTTTCTTTTATTAATTTTTGGGAAATTCTTGCCCTCCAGATATAATACTCATGTGTGCCATGGCTGGCTTCCCCTAAAAGAACAAATCTTGCATCACCTATTTCTTCCATGAGTTTGTCCATGGACATATTCAAATCGTGTGCATTATTTTCCAGTTCTTGTACAAGATATCCTACATCCATTCTAACTAAATCATCTGTATTTCGTGCCATATTATACTAAGTTTTTAAAAAAATGCCGCAAAATACCTGCCAAAAAGAGCATGATAGTATTCATTGCAAGAATTTACCGGGATTTCAGCTAAAATTTAAACTCTTTTTAAATAAAATGATTATTGCTTGACAGAAACGTCAGGATGGAAAATATTCCGGGTAGAATTTGCCACAATACTTGATTATAAGCAAATTTAAACTTGATTTCACATGTGATGTCAATAGAAATTATGGTTCAGAATTAATAAAGACTTTTTCGAGTATTGGTGCTGCCAATTTACGATGAAATTAGTGTATTTCTTGCAATTTCTCAATCAATTCCAGGTTGATTTGATCAAAAGAATAAACGACTGCATCTGCACCAGATAAATTCATTTTTCCTATATTCTCATGATCAAAACCAATACAAAACATCCCGGCATTTTTTGCTGCTTTAACCCCATTTTCCGAATCTTCAATAACAAGGCAAGAGGAAGGTGAAGATCCAAGTTCTCCTGCTACTTTCAAAAAGATTGCAGGATGAGGTTTTGAATATTCCATATCTGCTCCACTTAATATCTCCAAGAAATATTCAGCTATTCTTAACTTTACGGTGATAATTTTGATGGATTCCATATGTGCAGAAGAAGCCAATGCAAGTTTGTATCCTTCTATTTTTAATCGGTGAATTAATTCGATGACACCTTCAATAGCTCTTAATTCGCTGGACAATAAATACTCATGATACCTCGACATCTTCTTTTTAAGCAGGAAGGGAATATCCAACTCTATTTCATGATTTTTACACACCATTTCCCACATATTAATCTCGGAAGTACCTATGTAAGAATGATGTTCATCAGTGGAAACAGGAATTCCCAATTCCTTAAACAATTCTTTTTCCAACCCAAGATGGACAGTTTCAGTATCAATAATGACTCCATCCATGTCAAAGATTACCGTGTTAATCATGTTTTTTGCTCCAATTTACCCCCATAAATATAATATTTTATTTTACTTTAACTTTTTATAAGTCGAATAAAAAATTTCCGGGGGTTAAAGCGGGAAGTTAAGAAAGTAAAAATGAAATGGAAACTGGCATTATTTTCTAACCCTAAAATTCAATATTTATCCTGAACATGGCTACGAAAGCATTGTTCATTTCTTTCATTGCACCGGGTTGTATGATATAATGCAAACCAGGTTGAAAGTCAATGTGATCATTTACAGAAAACCGGTGAAAAAATTCAATATCCCATTCCGAAACATTCAAATTATTATTTTCCCTTACCATTTCGGGGTTTCGAAAAATAGCTGCCATTCCTAGGCCTGTCCTCCCTTTTTTACCTAAAAGGCCGTCAAAGATTAACCCGGATCCAAGGTAATATTTAATTAGATTTTGATCCCCGGGTGAATAGCCTACTTGTAAAAACGAGTTTAAACCGCAAATGTCTCTTTTTAAAATCTCTTGTTCAACCAGTAGATATAAACTGCTATTATTTTGAAATGTATTTGTTGTATCCACGATATCTTCGAAGGTACCGGTATGTATAAAACCACCTACTTTTAAACTGGTACCCAAACTTTCTTGAATGTCCAAACCTATTTCAGTCGTGGATAAAATTCCCTGTTTACCTGCCAGGTCAAAATTGATTCCATATTTTGGAAATCCTGGTTCGCCATCATAAATCCCGGTTGCAATATAAAAATCAGGATTAAAATTATATTTGACCATAGCACCAAGCGCTGCAATAGGAAAAGTAGGAACAGGAACATTTAAAGAAATCGTTGGGCTTATACCAAATGAGCTATTGGTAAAATCAGAGGCATTTTCCGTAGTACTAAAAAATGTATTTACATCATGTTGACCTAGGAGGAAGAATAGTTTTCCTATTTCTTGCTGGTAAAACAATTCATACAAGATAGACATTTCTCCTGCTTCGATGTTTGAGAATACCTGCAAATCACCAACATATGATGTTGAAGGAGTTCCCCCATGCATTGACAATCCATGAATAAAAAATTTTCCCCCATCCCATAAACCAGCCTCTTTCGTGCTAAAAGTTAATGATAAATCAATCAATCCCAAATATGTTCCATGAACATTCCTTCCCATATGAATCCCCACTACATCTGCCATATATGATGCAGAATATTCTAAAGGATTGTTATCATTTGCCTGTGATCGTACTAATTTTTGTCCTATGAATGTAACTAGGAGGAAAATAAAAACTATTCGTGTTAAGAAGTTATGCATTTCAAAATGATTTAAATTCAGACATCTAATCAATTAGACGTTTCAATGTGATGCGAGAGTTAATATTAATTTTAATCAAGGTATTGATATTTTCTTATTCCAAATAGTAGACATTTGTGGTGTAAAAAATAATATTTGTAAAACTAATAGTTTTTTTATTACAATTTCTTAAAAAATTCACCTGTCCATAATTTTATTGAAAATACCACGATCAAATAATAAATCATTTCCAAAAAATTTAATGTCGGTAGAATTATCCCGGTTAAAACAAATTAAAAAGCCTGCTATTTAAATAACAGGCTCTGATTGATTGTGTCATTCCACAACCTTTAATACGATTTAATATACTAAAATTAAATTCTATTATCAGGCAATTTCCATAACCTCAATTTCAAAAATAAGATCTTGCCCTGCCAATGGATGATTGGCATCAATAACCACAGAAGAATCCTTTACATCCTTGATAACTACTGTATGTTCTTGTCCTTCTGGAGATTTGGAAACCAATTTCATACCAACTTCCGGTTTAATATCAGCTGGTAAATGTTTACTATCTATTTCTTGTATAAGTTCAGGGTTTACCTCGCCATAGGCTTCATCGCGAGAAACTGTAAACTCCTTCTTTTCACCAACTGCCATTCCTTCCACGGCTTTTTCAAAACCAGGAATCAATTTACCTTCCCCGACTTTGAATTCAAGAGGTTGACGTTCCCTGGAAGAATCAAAAACTTGTCCATCTTCCAATTTCCCGGTGTAATGTACTTTTACTAAGTTACTAGTTTTTACTTGTTGCATAATAAAATTATTTTGATTTTTAATGGGGTTTATTTTTCAGTGCAATACTCCCTGCATTTCAATGTTTATTTCAATCTAAGATGAGCTATGCAATGTATAGGTTACACACCGCAAATCAAAATTACCAATATTTTGAATGAACTTACAGTAATGTAAAAATCAGATTTTCTGATTTTTACAAAAATAAGAATACTATTTATAAATAACAACTTATTAAGTGAATTATTTTCCTTCCTAGTATCTTTCTGTAATTACATAAAGGTTTTTTTTATCTATAATTTACCCGGAGCGATAAGAAATTAAATAATATATACCTGGTAAACTAGGAATTATTTTATCATTAAGTAGATAATTTAATTCATCTTTTAACAAATTACTTTTTTAAGTACTTTTACAAATACATTGAAATCTCTCTTAACATGGCAGAATGTATACATGACCTATATATTTTTGATAATGAAGTTTTACCTTGTGTCGAGTTTAATCCTGCATTTATAGAAAATGGAATGATCATTTACGAGGTAATTCGAGTAATTGATGGTATTTGCCTATTCCTGGAAGAACATTTGGATCGATTTTTCCAATCCTTAGATCTTGTAGGAATATCTTCTTCCTTTGACAAGGAACAAATCAAATATAGTTTATATAAACTTATTGATTATAATGATGTAAAGCATGGTAATATTAAGTTTTTATTTAATTTCATGAATGTTCAATCCCATTTTTTAGCTTATTTTAGACAACATCATTACCCGGCACCACCTGATTATATAAATGGGGTAGAATGTAGCTTTATTCATGCTGAAAGAAAAGATCCGCAAGTAAAG
>CAZOSQ010000139.1:0-8085 GCA_964582245.1 uncultured Bacteroidales bacterium
TATACACACAAAAACAGATAAATTCTTAAATTGATTTTATCTTTTTTAGAAAAAGTACCTTTGGGTTACTATTCATCTTTTTCTTTTTAATTTCCAATGCTGAAGAATATTATCTTTCCAATTCAGGAAATGACAATTATGATGGAAAATCCCCTTCAACTCCATGGGAAAGTCTTTCTAAATTAGAAACCTCTATCAATAACGGTGATACAATATATTTTCGAAGAGGAGATATTTTTCGTGGATCAGCAAATATAAGCAAGACTAATATAGTACTGGATGCCTATGGCGATAAAACACTTGAAAAACCTGTCATTAGCGGGAGCCAAGTAATTTCAGGCTGGACCCAGTGGAAGGATAATATTTTTGTAGCCAATTCGGATACTTTTATTCACGAACTTTTTATGAATAACAAGTTACTGTTTCATGCCAGGTATCCTAATTCAGGATGGTTATCCATAACTGATTTTCGAGATGAATCCCATGGTGGAAAACCAGCACTCGTATTTATTAGTGATGATATGTTAAATCATACCAATACACTTGATAATTATTGGAATGATGCTGATTTAAGATGGAGAACCTGGAGCTGGTTTTACGAGATTAGGGATATTTTAAATTATGATGTCTCAAAAAACGAGTTGCTTTTGGAAGGTGAACGTACAATTGTCCAGGATATAAAAGGATGGAAATTTTACCTGGACAACAAACTTGAAGAACTTGACACGGTTGGTGAATGGTATATGGACTCTATCAATAAAAAGGTATATCTTTACCATGAAGGTACAGGACCAGGAAATGAATTGATTGAAGGAACTTATCGTTCTTTTGGATTGAAAGTGAATTCTGCTTCCGTGAAAAATCTTACCTTTCGTCACCAATCAGAATTAGGTTTAGGGATAAAGGGAAGAACGATAGTAGAAAACTGTATTTTTGAAGGAATCGGGAGTGATCTTGGCGGTCATGCTTTAAAAGCTACCTACAGCGTGAAAGGAGCTACAGTAAGAAATAATATCATTAGGGATAACCTGAATAATGCCATCGGTTGGATTGAAAACCCCCAACATGGAAACGAAGTATCCTCTGTAATTGAGTACAACATGATTCGAAATACCGGGATAATTCCCGGTTATGGCGGTGAAGGACCCTGGCACGCTTCAGGTATTATTATTTATTCGGGACAAAACATTAAAATACGGTATAATAAAATTGACCACACCGGGTATGCTGCCATTATTCTTGGGCACAAAAATAATTACTCGGAGTATAACGTGATCAGCCGGGCCATGTCAACCTTAAATGATGGGGCCGGTATATACACCAATTGTGATAGTAGTATAATTCGTTATAATATTGTTTATGATACAGAAGGCGACCTTGAATCTTCCGGTCCTTGGGCAAATTTAGGCCATGGCATATGGCTGGAGTTTTTAAGCGATTTCCAAGGTTCTGTAGTAGAAAATAATACTTGTTATAATAACGGTTCTGCAGGTATTTATCTTCCTAATAATTTTTATTGCACGCTAAAAAACAACGTACTTTATAATAATAAAAACCAGTTATCTCTCGGGGGAAAAGAAACTAACACCCAGACGGGACGAACTGAAAATAAACCCCAACATAATACCATTACGGGTAACATATTATACGCAGTACAACCGGGTCAATGGCCACTTAGCTTCAAGAACCAGTATGACTATGGGAATTTTTCGGGTAACTTTTTGGGCAATCCCCATGATTATTTCGTGGCCAAGGCTAAGGATTATAGGGATTATTTCTCGCTTGACCACATGATCTTGCGCTGGCAATGGTTCAAAAATAATAAAACAGATCTTTTCAAGCGAACAAGTTATTCAATGGTAGATAGCCTTACCGGGAATTACATATTAAACAGTGATTTTGAAGATGATACTCTTACTTGGATCTACAATAAAGATTCTTCTTATATTTCCATCGTGAATGACCAAGAATTAATGGATAATCGTTGCCTGGAAATATTGGCAGACTCGGGTAAAACCGATATATTATATTCTTCAACGTTCCAGGTTGATTCAGGTGCATATTACAGGTTGAAATTTTCTTATCGGACAGATTCCCTTGGTTATTTGGATAATAAAGAATCCCGCAGGTTTAGTGTGAGTGTGAGAAAGAATAAAGATTGGAAGACCCATGGAAAAATTGATCTACCCACCCGGACCTTTAAGGAAGAAGTTGATTTTATTTTTAGAGCTGAACAAGCCACTACAGATAAGGGGATTATACAGATTTCTTTAAAGCCGAGTAGTAGAATGAAATTTTACTTTGATAATATTACCTTGTATAAAGTAAATGCGGAAAAAAGTGTTCCCGCTGATTCTTCCATATTATTAGTAAATGATACTGGAGAAGAAAAAGCATTGACTGTCCCCCCGGGCACCTGGACTGATGTTCATGGAAATGAAAAGAAAGGAAGTGTTAGCTTAGCCCCTTTTACTTCTATGGTATTAATAAGCAATCCCTTTTTGATTAATAAACCTCCTTCCTTGGTGGAAGATCCTTTAACAATAACTCGACACTATAATAGTATGATTACTTTATATCCTAATCCCACGAATGATTATGTTCATCTTGCTTCGAAAGAAAAAATGGTGACAGTGGCCATATATGACATAAATGGTAAAATACAAAAAGTTATATCATTAAAAACTGGAATAAAAGAGGTGAATGTGGGGGATCTCGAGCAAGGTGTTTATGTGTTGAAAACCATGGATGAAAACGGGAAAATTTACCATGGAAAATTGATCATTGATTAATTTTTTTCGGCCATTACAATTTTATTTTTATATTCGAGTAAAATATTTAAAAATCAAAATTCTATGAAAAAACCAAAAAGAAAATTTCAATTTTTATTGCTTATACTCTCGTTTTTATTGATGATGTCCTGTGGTGGCGAGAATAGTAATGATTTATATGTTTCACCTTCTGGTGATGATGGAAACCCGGGAACATTGGAAGCTCCACTTGCCAGTTTTGAAGGGGCGAGAGACAAAATTCGTGAAATGAAGAAAAACAATAGTTTTCCCGCTAAAGGGATCACGGTTTATTTTAGAGAAGGAAATTATTACGTTTCCAATACAATTGAACTGGATGAACAAGATTCAGGTAACGAAAATGGACCTATTGTTTATACAAGATATAAAGACGAGAAAGTTTCTTTTCAAGGAGGTGTAGCTGTCAATCCAAAAGATTTCAAAAGGCTGGAGGATACAACCTTGTTAAATCGTATTATAGACACAGCGGCAAGAGAAAAGATTATGATGCTCAACTTGAAGGAGCAGGGTTTGGAAGATTATGGTGAGTTTAGCCAATATGGTTTTTCCATTGCAATAAAAGAGGCTCCCATGGAATTATATGTCAATGAAAAGCCCATGACAATTGCAAAATGGCCTAATGAAGGAAGAGTGGATATTGTTGATGTTTTGGATAAAGGTTCTCTTCCTATCGAGGAAGATTTTAGTGGTCGGGGGGCAACCATCAAATATGGTTACGACAGGGTCAAATATTGGACAAATGTTGATGAAATCTGGCTATGGGGATATTTTAAAGCAGGTTATGCTGATGATAATATCGGGGTAGATAGTATTGATGTTAAAAATAAAATAATGAAGTTGAGACATCCACATATGTTTGGTGTTGGAAAATCTGATAAGAATGATGAATGGGGTGGAAGAATCCGTGGGTATTATGCTTATAACATATTTGAAGAGATAGATTTGCCCGGTGAATATTATATTGACCGGGAAGAAGGAATTCTCTATTATTACCCAGGTGAAGATTTTTTGAATTCAAACCTTGTTTTAACAACACTGGAAAGACCTATGTTTGCAATGGAACAGGTGTCCAACGTGATTTTGAGAGGTGTGACATGTGAATATGGACGAGGAATGGGGTTTTATTTCGAAAAGGGATCGAATAACAGGATCGAGGGATGTACCATAAGAAATTTTGGAACATTGGCTGCCATGTTTGGAAAAGGCGTATCAGGAGCTGATTACCCAATTCATGAGTTTACTGGAAATCTGGAATCCAGGGTGATTGGTAACTTGAAGGCACATCATTATCAAAATACAGATTTTGTAAATGATGCTGGAACTAATCAAGGTATTATAGGGTGCGATATTTATAATACCGGTAGCGGGGCAATAGTATTAAATGGAGGTAATCGAAAAACCTTGGACGAGGGAAGAAATTTTATTGAAAATTGTGAAATATATAGTTTCAACAGGAGAAATAAAACCTATGCTGCAGGTATAACTTTATATGGTGTTGGAAACGTTATCAAGCATTGTCATATATATAATGCACCCCACCAGGGAATTGCAATTTTTGGAAATGAACATCTTATCGAGTATAACCACCTGGAAAAATTGGTGAAAGACGTGCATGATAATGGCGCCATATACATGGGACGTAATCCTTCAGAAAGGGGAAATATCATCAGGTATAATTATTTTTCAGATATTGGAACCGAAGGCTTCAAAAACTGTGGAATTCACCTGGATGATGGAGCTTCTGATGTAACCGTCAAGGGGAATGTCTTTTACAAAAGTTCAAAATTTGATTTCGGGGATATCTTGATAAATGGTGGTTCAGACAACAAGATTACCAATAATATATTCATAAAAGGATCGCATGCCTTATGGTTAGAAAACCCAATTATAGCTAAAATCCCATTTTACATGAAGCATCATGGATTGGATACCGGTGGCTTATACTGGCAACGAATGAGAGAAGACGTGGATATTACCAGTGATCCTTGGAAGCAAAAATATCCCGAATTTACCAATTTGTTCGAGTGGGAAACTCCATTTTTGTTAAGAAATGAGTATACCAAGAATGTTGTTTTTGATACTGATTTTATTATTAGCAAGCACGATTTTGATACAAGTTTGTTTGCCGTGTATGAACATAACCTAATTACAGATAAAGATCCGGGTTTCGTGAGCCTGGAAAATGAAGATTTCAGGTTAAAAGAAGATGCGGAAGTTTTTGAAAAGATTCCTGGTTTCGAACCTATTCCAATGGATAGTATTGGAACTTATGAAGATGAATACAGGAAATTATTGAAATAAAATATTTTTATCATATAAAAAGCCGGGCATTTGAAAAAACGCACCGGCTTTTTTTCTTGCTTTTATTTTTCCCTCGGGAAATATAGCAGAAGTTTAGGCCTCCTTCAACGGATAATCAGCCACCTCAAGAAAAGCATTATATTGTGTTACAAATTTTTCTTCCGTGATATTCACGGCTTCTGGTGATTCATATGTTTTCACCATGAATCCACCATTGAATTTACCCAGTTTGTACACGAGTTCATGGGCTTGTTTTCTTATATCTTCGTTCGTTCCCTCTTGCATGGTTGTTTGAATGTCCACGCAACTCCAAAAGCAGATTTTCCCACCGTAATTTTCCGATAGAAAATCAATTCCCATCAAGGTAGGTTGATCCAGTTGCAGTACGTCTGTACCTGCTTCAACAAACATATCCATGAATTTATTCACTTTACCACAACAATGATGAATAAAATGCATCCCTCGATTGTGAAGTTCATCAATAGTTTTCTTGTACCTAGGCAAATAAAGCTGGCGAAATTCCCCCGGACCTACCAGGGTGTCCAGGTTTGTGCCCATATCATCCCAGGTTATAACCCCGTCGATTCCAGCTTCATGATATTTTTCAATCATTTGCAACCGGGTCTTCGTAATTACATCTAGTAAAGCTTCCAGTTTGTCAGGGTACATAAGATGGTCTAGGAACCAGTTGTCGATCTTCCGCAGGTCACTACTTAATTGCATTAAAGCAGGTATTGCTGCGTATACGTATTTTCCTTGTTCATGGAAGAAGTTTTACTTCATCTTTAATTTTTTAAGTACCGGTTGGGATTAGAATAATCCGGCCAAGGATATTTCTCGAAATCATCCCAATTTTCCAAGGGATGTTCTTTTACTTGCCCTTTATCCTGTTCGTTGCCAATACTCGTCAGTTTCATTCCCCAATCTTCATTAGAGTTTTTAGCGTTTGATGAAGGATCCAGTGGATATGACACCCAGCCAAAATCTGTTAAAGGCCAACGCTTGCCATTTAAAGGTTCTACTTCAAAATGCAAACCTATCCTGGGAGGTTCTTTAAACTCGATGCATCTTTTTATTATTTCCCTGCTACTTATTTTTCTTATTAATTTATTTTACAATATTTATAAATTTTCCTTCTTCCATATTTATCATAAAAATTGTCTCCATATTATAGAGTTATTCAAGTCATTAGGGAAAAAAACAATAATAAATAAAAAGCAAAAATTGGTTAGCCCTAGCTTGTTGTTATATATTAAAATGGATTTAAAGCTATATTGAAATAAATGAATTGCAAAATACAAATTATTTTATCAACTAGTGACGCGTCACATGTATTAAAGCGCATCGGATTCACCTTGAACCCAGCGTAGTGGCTGAAACGTCAGGACGCTTTATCATTGACATGACACTAGTATCAATTTTATTGCATTATCGTCCATAATTATGTAACTATTATTTTTTTCTAACGGATCTTTTTTTCGCCGTCCTGCGCCCTGAAAAATACTGCCTGGATAACAGGATGGTCACTGACCACGGTATGAAATACTTCTTTACGAGTCAATCCTAAAGGTTGTATGTCTTATAAAAGTTCCCGGTATTTTTTCGCCAAAGAGAAGTATAAATTTTTAAAAAAGTTTTTGCTATAGTTGTAAAAAAGATCCCTTGCCATCTTGTACCTAGGTGTTTGACTAAGCCCGGGTGATGTATTTTGATCCCAATCAAGTAGGCCTTTACAAATTTGGATCATGGAATCACGATGGCTTAATATTATGAATAGCATAATAAATAATACACATTCTTAGCTTGTAAGCCTAAATAATGGTCGCTTTGATTTTTGTTTATCAAGCTTTGCATGTTTATACTATCTATCAATTTTAAAATTTGTTTTAAAACTGGTTAGGCGGGAAGTTGATATCTTTATTTTAGTGCCATGGCATTAATGTATCACCTCCCGGATATGGCATAGGACCAGTTCATGGTTATGCTTGATCAAATGATGAAAATACTGGCTATAAAAGGAAATCCCAGGTATTGCATTTTTATAAAAAAAAGAAACTTCTAATATCATTAGTATAATTTAAAATAATCAATCTTATTTGATATATTTGCATGTATTTGTAAGATTCTTGTTGGGGTAAGAACATATCTTAGCAATCTTAGCATATGTTGATGTAAATAAAGGGGATTAAAATGAATAAATTATTTGATGTATTAAAAGAAAAGCAGATTGAATTACCGGGTAATGTCCGAAATTTGCTAGAGGAATGTAAGAGTTTTACCGTGTTTGATACCACTCGTGAATTGGCGGAAGCGTCTACCGGGGGAAAGGAAAATTCTTTGTTTGAGGTTAAATACGATATAGCGGGTAAAGAAGAATATGTTGAAGCCATTGTTCACCAGGTTACCAATGGAATTTCAGTTAATTATACAGAACCATACATGAGGAGAAGGGATCCGAGCACGATGGTTATTGCTGATGATCTTCCAACGGATAAAGTTAGATTTAAAGATAAATATGGGTATGATTTTTCTTCATTAAGATATGAAACTTTTGAATGGTTGAAAAAACAAGATTTAGCATTATTTTTCTATTTTGCGGGAAGGGAAGGAATAGGAGGTTATGGATTTGCAATCGCTCCTACCAATGCAGCTTTCTTTGCCATGGGACTTTCCATGTTACAAGCTATTACACCTGTTAATGAACTACCGGGAAAAATGAAGATTGAAACCGGTATTTATGTTGCTCCGCCATTCCGCCATACACATTTTGGAGGAAAGCAGGTTGTAGTTCATGACCGCTCAGATTCAATCCATGAAATGTATTCATACAATTTATATCCCGGTCCTAGTGCTAAAAAAGGACTTTATGGATTCTTTTTGACAAAAGGAGAGCGAGAAGGATGGATAACCGCGCACTGTTCCGCTGTTAAATCGATTAGTCCGTACGATAATATCACCAATTTTATGCATGAAG
>CAZOSQ010000140.1:0-8082 GCA_964582245.1 uncultured Bacteroidales bacterium
ATTCGGTACCGAGCATTCGGGTTGGAATTGTTTGATCACCGGCAAAATCGTAGCAACTTCCATTTAGAGACTTCATGGAATCATCTTTCAAGGAAACAGCAATATTTTTATTATAATTTCCATCTCCATCCTTGGCTCGAATAATCATGCCATCCAGGTGGTCTCGCCCTGCTCTACCAAAACGAGTGTCTGAAGAATATTGCACTGTTGACCCATTCCTAATTTCCGCTTCCAAGTTGTCATAATTAAAAGAAGGTGCAAAGGAAAAAGTTTCCCCCCGCTGGAAAGGGCCAATGGTATAGGTTGCCCCTGTACTTCCACCTTCCAGGGGCGGCCTGCCATCACCCGCAAAAACAGATTTATTTTTGGGAACAACTATTTCCAAGTAGGTATCATCTTCCGTGATAACTACATCAGCAGCAGAATATGCAGGGTAAGTCCAATTCCTGTTGTTGTTAAACATCCTGGTCTGGAAGGAAGTGTAAAATTCTGAACCCAGGGCATTTTTTCCTTTTAGGGCATAATAGTCCGGATTGTTATGTGTTGCAATAAAATAATATGCAGTGATAGGTGCTGTGGAAGTAATGTGGATGCCCTTGTTGCTTTTTCCCGGGATGGATGGGTCGTAAAATTCATCCCAAACATTTTCTATAAGATGGATCCATGGGGTGAGGTCAAGAGAATATTCTGTATGATCCGCTAAATTTAAGGTGATAGGTGTGAATCCAGGTTCCCTAGGCATTTCTATGGTGATGGAGGCAGGTAGTTCGTTGGTGGCAAAATTGAGGTAAATGGGTTCCCCACCGGGAGGGGCATGATTATAGGTAACCTCTGGGGCTACAAACCAAAATTCGGTATCAGTTTGAGCGTATAAGAAGATTTTACTAATAAAAAAGCAAAAAATGAATGCTGCTATTTTAATATGGTTAATTTTCATACTTAGTTAGTCAAGATATTGATACATGAGCCATGTATAAAATTAATAAATAATTGTTATAAAATAGAATTTTTTGGACAAATTCGGAATATAATTTTAAAGAAAAAATATTTTTCAAGCAATATTTTTAACGTGTTTTTGAATGATAAAAGGGCTGGAGTACATGTATTTTAAGAATTCATTTAGTTAATTATGAATTAAATTAATATATTGGTAAGAAGCTTTTTATTTACCTGCCTTATATGATTGATATTGCGTTTCTGGAGGGAGCCTTTCCCACCGTGTCTCTTGATCCGGTTAATGTTGATGATTAATTGTGTCTTAATTTCTTTTTTCTATGCCGGTAAATTATAATCATAACGACAGCAACATATTTGAAAAAATATATTAAGTTAGAAAAAACATAATTACCGGGTTTAATAATGATTAACTTTCACGGGGAATAAGGTGAGGTTCTTATTTAGATTAATCACCTAAAAACGAACCAAATATTTTAATTTTTAAATATCTACTCCAGCAAATTCAATATTTTTTAGTATCTTAGTCTTATTCAATAAATCATATACCAATTTGATTTTATTTTTATTAGTCACTTTTTTATAAATAGTTTGTCTTATGAAAAAAATTACCCCTTTAATGATCTTGCTGTTTTATACCATGATGTCTTTTTCCCAAGATACTTTATTGTTTGAAGATTTTGAAACAGGTTCAAAGCCCTCGGGATGGCAAGACATACCCACTTCTGGTAATATTTACTGGGGCTATGAGAGTGGGGGGAGAAATGATGGTACCCACCCTGATACTTCAGCATTTGGAGATTACAATGCCGTATTTTATTTTCAAAGCCACTCGGGTCAATCATCCAGGTTAATTTCTCCAGTTTTGGATATAACCAGCATTGTGAAGCCCGAATTACGTTTTTGGCATTCACAAAAAGGTTGGTTTTGGAATGATGCTGTTTGGATAGATGAATTAAAGGTGCATGCCAGGAAAAGCACTTCATCGCCATGGGTAAAACTGGCGGAATATATCTTGGAGGTGGAACCCTGGACAGAGCAGGTGCTTTTAATTCCTGATTCATTGAAAACGAGCACTTTCCAGTTGGGATTTGAGGGGAAAACACGTTACGGGAATGGAATCTGTATAGATAATATCCTGCTTCGGGAGTCAGGTGTTGCCGCCAGGTATGTAAATGATTTGAAGGTAAAATCCGTGACTGACATGTTCGTGGCAACGGGAACTAAAAATAACCCGGTTATTCGAATTGACCTGGATGTTTTTGGTAATCATGAAAGTTGCCCCTTGCAAAAAATAGAAGTAACTTCAAGGAACGATGATGACAATGATATTGCTGTAAATGGCGTAAAACTCTTTATTACAAAAGATACTATTTTTAATGCTAAAACACAAGTTGGATCCGCCGTAAGTTTTTCAAGTGGAAAGGCTTTATTTAATAATATAGGATATGACTTACCCTCGGGCAAAAGTACCCTATGGATAACTTATGATATAGATAACAATGCCACTCCATTGAATTTTGTTGATGTCATGATTGCCAAGAACGGGATTAGCATTCAAGATACATTGTACCCGGAAAGTAACCAAGAACCCAATGAGAAAAGAGAGATACATGAAACCGTTCTGCTGGATGATTTTGAAAATTCATCGGGATGGATCCTTTCCAGTGAGTTTGAGTTTGGAGAACCTACCGGGAAAGGAGGGGTAATAGATGGAGAATCCAATACAGGGGGGAATGCAGATCCTGTTAGTGCTTTTAGTGGAACAAAGGTGCTAGGTGTTGATTTAACCGGGCTAAACCTGTTCTCTGGCAATTATGAACCCAAAATTAGCAGTGAAGGAGAGTATAATATTGCAGAGTCGCCCGAACTTAACTTGAAATTTTACATTAAAAACGAGTTGTCTTTCAGGAGGTGGCTCAACGTTCATGCCTTAAGTAGGGCTGCCATTGAAATTTCGATTGATGGAGGGGCTACCTGGAAAAACTTGTGGGATAATAATTCCCCACAAGTTTACGTGGTAGACCGTGAATGGAAAAATATAGTATATACCAATGAATTTGCCGATTTGGTAGATAGACAAGAAAAAGTAAAAATTAGGTTCCGTTTGGGGCCGACACAGGATAATAGTTATAGTGGCTGGAATATAGATGATTTTTTGGTCAGTGGTGAATTGTTAAAAAATGACGTAGGTGTTTTGTCTATTGTCTCCCCCGTGGATAATTGCGGGATGACAAATGCCGAGCCGGTGAAAGTTTGGGTGAAAAATTTCGCATCCTTACCTACCTCGGGTAAAACACCTATTTCTTATTCTCCCAATGGAGGGATAAACAATGTGACAGATACAATTAAAGAAGTTATAGGAGTGGGGGAAAGTATTTTATTCGAGTTTTCCCAAAAGATGGATCTTTCTAACCCTGTCAAGTATGATAAATTTATTGTTTATACACATGATGCAGGGGATCAAGCTCCTTCTAATAATAAGTTGGAAAAACCTATTTACTCATTACCTGTTTATACCTTGCCTTATTCAACCAGTTTTGAAGGAATAAGTTACTGGAGGACAGGGGGGCAAAATAGTTCTTGGAAACAGGGTGTGCTTAATAGTTTTACTATAAATTCGACCCCTTCGGGAACAAAAGTTTGGAAAACAAACACGGCAGGGTACTTTAATAATTTAGAAAAATCTTACGTTCAGACTCCTTGTTTTGATTTTTCAACAGTTGAAAAGCCCGTCATCGAATTTTTAATGTACAGGGTTTATAATGACATTGATACATTAGAAGGAGGAGCCTTGGAATATTCCATTGATGATGGACAGTCTTGGGATATCGTTGAAAAACATTCTTATCCATGGGATTGGGGCTGGTATTCTTCTGATGATACTGTTGAATATTTAGGATCTCCCGGTTGGTTAACTAACACTTCAGGATGGGATACCATCAGGAATTTCTTGCCGGCAGAAGTTGCATTGCAATCCAACGTGCAATTTAGATTTGTTTTTGCCAGTGATTCATTTATCACGAACGAGGGAATGATCATTGATGGATTTAAGTTATACGATGCTCCAATTGATGTGGGAATCACCTCCATAGATAATCTATCAGATGCATGCCAGTTGGTAAATCCTGAAAAATTACAAGTGACTGTTAGAAATTACGGGGTGAATTCATTGAAAGCCGGGGACGAGATTATCATTGGCGTAGACGTGGATAATGATGTGAAACAAGTCGTGGATACCCTTACATTAACTTCTTCAATTGCCCCATCAGAAACTTCGCAGTTGACATTGAGCAAGGGCATTGATTTATATGACCCCGGTTTAAGAGTAGTTCGAGCCTATACGATGAGCGATAATTATCCCGGATTTTATGAGAACGGTTATAACGATACGATTCAAAAAGTGATAGAAATCTTTCAGTCACCAATCACGAACGTACCTGATACGATTGCAACAGACCTGCCAGATACTGTTGTTTTAAGGCCTCATAAAGACCCTGGTTATTCTTATTATTGGGAAGATAATGAGTCGTCTACCGCGGATACTTTTAAAGTTCCGGGTTGGGGTGTATATGAATTCAGGGTGACAGATGTTGGAGGTAATGGTTGTGTTACATATGATACGGCTTATGTACAACCTTTATTCCTAGACATGGAATTAACGACCATTGTTTCACCTGCCTCGGATTGTGAATTTGGTACCAGTAAACAAGTTGAATTGAAAGTCACCAATTTAGGGACGGATACATTGAGGGCAGGCGTATCATTTAGTGCTGCCTATTCATTGGATGGAGGTTCTTACACGGTAAGCTCTTTCCAATTGACCAAGGATTTGGCTTTCAAGAACAGTGCTAATATTAAATTCCCGGGTTCTATATCAATATCTTCAGGAACTTCCCATACCGTAAAAGCTTATATTGATGTGAATGAAGATAATGAGGCGACTAATGATACGGCAGAGGTGGTAATTGATGAATTGGGTTACCCGGTATTTGACTTAACTCCATCCACGGTGCAAGCTAAAAATTTATTTTACATACTAGATGCGGGTAGCGGTTATTCACAATATTTGTGGGAAAGTGGAGCAATTACCCAAAAGGATACCATTAGGACATCGGGATATCATTCCGTAACTGTATATGATACCAATAATTGTGGTACTACTGATTCTGCTTTTGTTCACCTAAAAATACATGATGTATCACCGGTTGACATGTTAAAGCCAGAAAGCGGTTGTGGTATTAAGTCTGATTATGTTGAAGTGGTGTTGAAAAACACGGGTACAGATACAATTGCTCCCGGGGAATGGATTTTTGTTGATTATTATAATAATTCAACTAACCCAGGAAAAGATACCTTAGTACTTACGGAAAATATTTTCCCCGGTGATAGTACGATTTTTACTTTTAATAAAGTTGCGGTAGCCGGTCCGGGTGAGTATTATTTCCGTATTGAAACTGAGCTTTTCGGAGATATTCGAGAGGAAAATGACGTGTATTATGATACGGTGATAATAGGAAACCAACCCGTGGTTGTTTTAGATTCAACTGGTACGGGGCAAATTACAATACAAGCTAAATTTGTTGATTTAGATGCCGGGCCTGGAGTTAACTACACCTACTTGTGGCATGATGGATCAATTAATAGGCGTTACCATGTCACGGAAACTTTTGGTACCTACTCGGTTACTGTAACCGATACGGTCAGCAAATGTTTTGATAGGGATACGGTAAGTATCTTGTTGTTTGCCACGGATGTCGGTGTGAAAAATGTATTGTCTGAATCGGAAATATGTGCCAGCGAATTTTCGGATTTAATCGTTGAAATCGAGAATTTCGGAACCACGGCGATAGACTTAAAAACAGACTTGGTGAAAGTGGTGTTTGATGCGGGAACTGCCGGTTATTCTGTAGATACATTGACAGGTACCTTCAGTGGCACCCAATTATATTATACCATGAGAAATGTTTCGGTTAATAGATCAGATTTTTCCGCGAAAATTTATACAGTATTTGAAGATGATGTGGAGAATTCAAATGACACCTTAAGTAAATCCTTTGTTTTGAAAAAATCTCCAAGTGTCAATTGGCCTACCGATACAAGTTCTGCTGAACCATCTATTACCTTAGATGCTACACAATTAGAATCAGGGGCTGAGTATTTATGGGAAGATGGTTCTAATACTTCAACTTACAAAGCTCGTGAGGTCAACAAGGATTATAGTGTTGAAATAACTTATCCAAATGGATGTAAAGGTACATTTACAATTAGGGTTGTACCTTATAATATTCCAAGTGTCGAATCGGATAATCAATATAATGTAGTTATTTACCCGAATCCCGCTAAAGAAAGAGTTTACTTGCGATTTGAAAATCCATTGTTTGAAAATATTATGGTTGAGTTAATGGATGTGAATGGAAAGGTTTTAAATAATGGGAAATGGGACGTGCATGTTCATGATCAAATGGAAATGAACGTGGAAGATTACCCGGCAGGTATGTATTTCATTCGTTTATCAAATACGAACATTAATACAACTGTAAAATTATTACTGGAATAAACCGCGAACTTAATTGATAACAAAAACAACCCCGGGGTCTGGTCTCCCCGGGGTTGTTTTTGTTTTTTACCTTACGTCAAGTTGTTTTAATCCTTTTTTCCCTTGTTATTCTTTTCTTCTTGTTCTTTAAATGTTTTTGAAAGATAAGCCATTAACCGGCTAATGGTGGCCATTCCTTCCAAGGTTTCCCCGGTTATTTCTTGTTTTTTAAGGCGTAAGAGCATTAATCCATATAACCCATTTAGACAAACTTCTATATCATTTAAAGTTTTATTTTCCATTTTATTCCTGAGGCTGATAATATTTGGGGCTGCAGATTTGTATAATTCCGAGTATTTAGGATCTCCAGTATCAAGCAATTGGACATGTATTTCGTTTAATTCATCCATGACACTTTGAACAAAACTTACATGGCCGTTTTTTTCTTTACCTTCTTCCTTTAATGAGTATATTATCTGCTTGTACCAGTCTCTAATTTCTTCCCTTACTTTTTCAGGTTGGTCATATTGTTGAATAATGGATTGATCTATTTTATTTAAATCAAATTCAAATAACCTGGTTAGATCTTCCACATGCCACATGTATAAAAGATATTCAGCAATATTTTCTTTTCTTCTTTCTTTAGCAATCAACATAATTATCTACCTGTTTTTAAGTTTATCAATATTTCTTCTATCTCTCTTTGTAGGACGTCCAGAACCAGGTTCCCTATTTTCAAAGGTAACGAATTTTCTTTTGTTCGTATTTTTCTGGATTTCTTCTTCAGGTGTAAGGTTTTCCACGTATTGTTCTGCAATTTTTGCAGATTGTCTTTTATCAAGAAGACCAATTACCTTGTAAGTATAAACCACGGGTGGTTTTTTTACTAGTATAATTTCGCCTGGTTTGATGATCCTGGAAGGTTTTACTGGTTGCCCTTCAATAATTATCTTACCGTTTTTACATGCATCAGTTGCTTGGCTCCTGGTTTTATAAACACGAACAGCCCAAAGATATTTATCTATTCGTAAGCTTTCCAAGGTCTTATATTATTTTTCTCGATCAATCCTGTAAAGATTGTCGAAGGATTTATTGAATGAGAGAACCAGGCATATTTTTAGACCTATTTGTTATTATATTGGCTCATGGTTCTTTCCACACCTATAGTAACAAAATTTTGGATAATTTTTATCGATTGCTCAATCCTTTCGGGAAGTAATTTTTGTTCCTCTTCGCTCCAGTTTCCTAACACGTGATCTACTTGTTGTCCCATTTGAAAATCGCTGCCAATTCCAAAACGCAGCCGGGAAAATTTTTGGTGGCCAAGTGTTTGAATGATGTCATGCAACCCGTTATGACCCGCATCTCCTCCCTTGGGCCTTAACCTTAAGGTTCCAAAAGGCAATGCAATATCATCTGCCAGTACCAATAGATTCTCAATATTTATTTTCTCTTTTTGTAACCAGTAATTGATTGCTTTACCCGACAGGTTCATGAAAGTTGTCGGTTTTATGAGAATGAGAATTCTAGCTTTGAATTTATATTCTACCAGGTTGGCATATTTTTCTTCCCTAAAGGAAATATTGGAT
>CAZOSQ010000141.1:0-8076 GCA_964582245.1 uncultured Bacteroidales bacterium
AATTTGCCATCCAAGTAAGAAAATTCCCGTGCCTTATTACCATTGGTATAGTAAGATAAAATATTTCCAGTGCCTTTTTCAATTGGAATTACAGGTACCAGTTTATTGTCCTTACCAAGATAAGAATAACCAGTGATTTCATCATATTCATAATAGCGGACTATATGTAAAATACCAGTTGAACTAAAAAGTTTTTCTTCTCCATGTAGTTTATCTTTAATGTAATGACATTGGTAGGTGACTTTTTTATCTTCATTCCATTTCGTGTAGGTACCTGTTAACATATCATCTTCATATGTCCTCTCTACACTGATATTTCCATCATCATGATAATTATACCACGTGCCAATTTTTTTTCCATAATAATAATCTCCCCGCGTGGTGACTTGCCCGTCTTCATTAAACCATTCCCAGGTTCCATGTTTTAAACCATTAAAATAAGAACCTTTTATACTTGTTTTACCGTTCAAGTGATACCAAGCTTGTTCTCCATGAAATTCTCCCATTTGATAGTTGTATTTTTTCCATGGGGTTCCATTAAAATAATGTAGTGTTCCTGTTGTATCTTTAAAGTAGTTAGTTGATTCATAGATGTTCCCGGTGGTATCATAAAATTCAGAATAAACATGAACACCATTTTCAAAAAAATTTAATTGGCTGATTTTTCCTCCCGGTGAAAAATTATAATTTTTCCCATGTAACAGGTTATCGCGGTAGTAATAAATTTCTTTTAAAGTACCATCAGGATAATAATCCTTCCAAATTCTTTGCGCCTTACCATTTTTATAGAAACCTTCCCGGGCAAGAGTGCCATCGATGTAAAAATAGTTAAAAATCCCGTTTAGCTTGTCATCTTTATAATGGGTTAAACTTTTTTTGTTGCCATTGGAATAAAATTCTTCATCCAATAAAATAATTCCTTTTTCATACTCTTCGTTAGAGGAGTGGTAACCATAAATGGAATAATATTTCCATCTACCGTCTTTTTTCCATGGGGCAGAGTACATTCCCTTGGCTTTCATGTTGCCATTAGGAAAATAAGCTTCTAAAAGGTATTTTTTTTCCAGGTTTTCTTTTTTAACCAGGAGTTTTCCTTTCTTATCATAGAACATGTATGTTGTTAAATTTCCGTCCTTGTATATGTTTTCAGATTCCAATATACCGTCCCTCATAAAAGATTGGTATTTCCCTGATAAATTTCCCCTTGTATCATAGTTGGTAGAAGAAGCTAATTGGCCCGACCTGTAGTATTCTTGCCAATTTCCCGTTCTTTTTCCATTGGTAAACTGCCCGGTTTCTTTTAGTTGCCCATTTTCATGAAAACTTTTATATAACCCTTCAATTTTACCATTTTCCAGGTTGATGATTTCGGTTTCTTTACCATTCCTAGCATAATGTATTTCCTTTCCTGCCTGGATACCATCCTGGAAATTCAGTTCCATCTTTATTTCACCAGAAGGGAAATATTCTTTCACTAAACCATTGATTTTTCCTTGGTTGTAGGGGATTTCATATTTCAAGTAATTTTTTCCCTGCGGGTAATAAATCTTGGATACACCGTTAAGAATTCCGTTCGAATAGGTCGCAAACTCTGTTAGAACCCCGAAACGGTTATAGCCAAAAAATTCACCATCATATTTTTCATCTTTGTAATTAACTTTTAGTTTAAGCTGTCCATTGTCATAATATTCTTTAGATAATCCCGAGCGTTTTCCATTTTTAAAATGGATTTCCGATTCTATGACACCAGCATTGTTGTACCATGTCCATAATCCTTCTTTTAGCCCATTTTCCAAATTTCCAACAGATAAAAGGTTCCCTTTTTCGTGGTAAAAATGGATTTCTCCCCGGAGTTTTTCTTCATTGGTCGAATTCCCTATGCTATATAATTCACCACTGGGATAATAAATAAAATTTTTTTCCTTCCAGAATATCTTGTTCGTATTCAATATTTTTATCCAATTTACGGCTGTCCAATCAATGTAATCTTCTATTTTTTTATTCTTTCTTGAAATAATTTTGCTAAACTTATCATTGGTAGTAGAATACATGATTCTATAAATAAAGGCATCAAAAAGTCCCTCATCGTACATTTTTTTATAAAAAGGCAGGTATACCCGGTCCCATATCCCTCCATTTCCTTTTACTGATTTAATCACTTCCATCACGGCCTGATTTTGCCTAACCAGTGGAATGTCAATCTTGTTAGATATTTTGTAATTTTTTGTCAAGGCTACTTGGTTCTCCACGAGAAGGTTGACTTGTTTAAATGATTCATCATCATTTGTATAAATAATATTTTCAGGTTCATTTTTGTTTTTGGTGGACACTATTTCATTCAATAACACGAGAACATTTAAGGCATTGCTACTGGTTGGATTCAACATTAAATAGGTGTCAAGACATAGGAGGGCCTGGCCCAGTTTATTTTCCTTGTAATATAAGAGACCTAATTGCAGATGTGGTTCAGGATAATAAGGATTTAAATAAAAGGTTTTTTCAAATTCTTCTATGGCTTTTTCATACTTTTTCAATTTCTCGTTGGCAACTCCTAAATTATAATGAATGAGATAGGACATGGGGTATTTATCTAACATCTCATGAAAAAACAAAATGGCTTCTTCATATTTTTCTTGTCCCATCAAGGATACCCCCTTGAAAATACCAAGTGAATAATTTGATTCCCCTGCTTTACCATAAAAGGAGTTGCATAATTCCAACATTTTATCGTATTCTTTCAAGGCTAAAAGAATTGATTCCCTGGCAAGGATAGACTCATAAAATATAGAATCGTTTTCGTTAATTTTTTCTAATAATTCCAATGCACTTGTTGTATCTCCCTTTGTTAATACTTCTATGGCATTTTTATATACCTCGTTGGGATTTATATCTTCAATTTCCTGTTGAGCGGCTAAAATGAATACTTGGAAAAGAAAAAATAAAATTAATAGATTCTTCATCATAATAATATATTTATTTATAATAATACAACTTAAAAATAAAGGCTAAAGGTTATAATATATTTAAAATCTGTTTAATTTTTTACTACAAGGAATCCCTGTTCGAGTTAAGAGAAAACGTGTAAAGTGAATGCAAAGATAATCCTAAATATAATGATTTTTATTATCATTTTGTTTTAAAGTAATTTGATGATTCCTTATTGTGCCTTTACGAAAAAATGGGGGGAAGGTTTATAACTGTTTATGTTCAAGTTTCAACTATTGAGGGTATTCACATTGTTTTATAAGTTATTTGAAAAAAATGTGAAAAAATAATTTAGAAAGGATTGGGATCATTAAAAAATTTACAATTATATTTAGCCTAAAATTAAAACCTAATTTATTATCCCCATGGAAAATAATAACAATGATTACCACATTAGTTTTTTTAAGCCTACTACTCCACAGGCAAAGGCAAACAGGAATATGGTCTTATTTTTTGTTACGATATGGGCTGTTGCCGTTTTTGGTTTTCAAATCCTCTTAAGAGTTTTAGAGAAGCCTGTTCCTGAACCTGTTTACAATACTTTTTTGGCTGTTTGGGACAATGTAAAAACTGGTAATGCAAGCCAAGAAGAGCTTCGTGAATATGCAAAAGTTTCTCTTTCTGTTTTGGGAAAACATGCTGTTCAAAAAGAACATGCCAAGGTACTTGGAGATGGGTTAAATTGGTCAATTTACCAATTAATTCCCGAACATGAAAAAATGGCTGTGATCGATCAAATTAGGAACTTCCAAGTCAAAAGAGCAGAAATAATCAACATTTCGGAAGCTTCTTATATTGATGCAAAAACTAATTTGGTGAAAACCCTGGGACCCTATAGGGGTTTAGAAGAAAATGACCCTAGGGTGAAATTAATTGCTACCATGTTAGATGCAGAAGGAATTGATGAATTCGAGGAAGCCAACAAAGAATTAGTACCCGGCATCATGTCACTTTATTTAATTCACAACCGTTCATTCCTGACTGATTTTACCTTCCTGGGTTTTCCTTTCCATTATTTTTATTCAGCCATTTTCCTTCTTGTTTTATTTGTTGGATTATGTTGGATGTACTGCGTGAAAACAGATAAAATAAATAAGAGATTCAATATAGAAGATTAATAAAAATTGTAATAAGAAAATACCATGAAAAAATATATACTCCCTTTCATTTTTATTTTATTTCCAATAGTTTCCAAGGCTGCTACAGCAGCTACTCAATTGGAGGGTGGCTTTAAAGTAGGTCCCGCCATCATTTTGATTGTCATATTGACTACGTTTGTACTGGTAGGTATTCTTTTCCGGGCCAAGGATACAACCGATTATTATGCCGCTGGCCGCGGTATTTCAAGGGTGGGTTCGGGTATGGCCATTGCTTCCAACTGGATGAGTGCAGCTTCTTTTTTAGGTATGGCAGCTTTGATGTATGGATCAGGTTACCATGGACTTTCATATGTTGTCGGCTGGACTGGAGGTTACGTCCTTTTACTGATTCTAATGGCAGGCCAAATAAGAAAATACGGTAAGTATACCGCTGCTGATTTTATCGGGGATAGGTATTATTCCCAGACATTGCGGGCTGTTGGAGCTATCATTGCGATATTGATATCCATTTCTTATTGTGTGGGACAATTTGGAGGTATCGGGCTTATGTTCAAATGGGTAATGGGAATTGATTATTGGCTAGCCGTGATTATTGGGGGAAGCGTGGTACTTGCCTATACCTTAATATCAGGTATGCTTGGTGTGACTAAGAATATGCAAATTCAATATGTGATCATTATTTCTTCTTTTATCATCCCCCTGTTTATTTTAACTTATAAATTTGATTACTTCTGGTTAGTTCCTCAAATAGGTTATGGTTCTGTTGTTTCAGATATTGTCAACGGGATTCCAGTTTCTGCTTCACAAAATATTGTGAACTCACTGGGGCATGATTTTGCAATTGTTCCGAGTCCTGAATTTGCCATGCCTTGGGATGCAGCAACAGGAAAAACATTCTTTCAATGGATGGCCATTTCATTCTCCCTAATGATAGGTACCGCGGGTTTACCTCACGTGATACAAAGATTTTACGTTGTTCCTAAAGCCAGGGATGCTCGTTGGTCTGTGGTTTGGGGATTGTTTTTTATCTGCTTGCTCTACTGGAGTGCTCCAGCATATTCTGCCTTTGGAAAAGTATTGTCTTCCGATGCGGAGGTTGGACAGCTCGCTAAGGATGCCATCGTGGTTTATACCGCCCAATTGGGTAATATTCACCCGTTGATTGTTGGGCTTTTAGCGGCAGGAGGTGTTTCCGCTGCTTTTTCCACGGTATCAGGTCTCCTGGTGGCAGGTGCTTCAGCTTTTTCGCAGGACCTTTATGTCAAAGTGCTCAATCCTATGGCTTCACCCAAAAAGCAATTGAGAATGGCTCGCTTGGGAACTATTCTTATGGCAGCAATTGTGGCCATGATTGCTTTATTGGAACTGGCTTTAATTGCTCAACTTGTGGCAGTGGCTTTCTCCCTTGCAGGGTGCACAATTTTCCCGCTTTTCTTACTGGGAATATGGTGGAGTGGATCTAACCGCCAAGGGGCGATTGCGGGTTTAATTGCTGGTGGAGCAGTTTCATTGGTGGCTCTGACTTATTTTATTGCCGGGAAATCTGGTGTATTACTACCCGGGCATGAGTTTATTGGCTATTGGCTGGGTCCATGGTATTTCGCTTGGATAGGTGCGCCATTAGCCATAATTACCCATGTAGTGGTTTCTAAATTAACCGTGACTACTCCATTGGAAATTAGAAAGTTTTTGATCGAAACAGTACATGCTTAAAACTAGGGGAACTAGATGAGTATAAAAAATAAACCAACAAGGTTACTCCTAATGATCTTGGGAGGCCTTGTTGTTATCACTTTTTTTATTGCAAGGACTTATTACCAACACCAGAATGATTATGTAGATCCAAGGATACTGCCTGCCCGTATTTTGTATGAAAATTATAATAAACTGGCCAACCAGGGAGATCTTCCTGGTATATTTTTTTTATTGGATAGCATTGAAGTAATATATAAAAATTATCCTCATTACCAGAACTCATTCGAGGTTGGCGTATTGCATAACAATCGTGCAGCATCTTTATTAACACTCGCTCTATACAGGGATAGTTTAAATCATTTTTCCAACGGTTTGATGAAAGGATTGGGAAAAGATTCATTGCTTTTTTTAGCCAAAGAACAAGTGCTTCAAAGTATTGAAATCTATGAAGAATGGATTTCTTCTTATGAAAATAAAGATGTGGGTGAAGTGAAGGAATTAATTAGGAAAGATTTTCCGGGGGGATCTCCTTTATTCAAGGATAGGAACATAGAAAAATTGATCGAACATAGGGCCACGGAAATTTTAGAGGGCTGCCGGGAAACCAGGAGAAGGCTATCCGTGGCTTACACAAATTTGGGAATTATTTATCGCCATTTTGAAGAATATGAAAAAGCAGCCTTTTGTTACAAAGATGCCCTAGAATTTTGGGAAGATAATTTAACCGCTGAAAATAATTTGAATATTTTAATGAATAAACCCATTAGAAAAAGAACTTTTATTGAAAAAATGTTCCCGGGAGAACGTGTGAAATGATAAAAATCTAACATTTTGAAACAGGTAACACGAATAAACGTATATTTATAAATGAATTAAAACGGGTTGATGCAAGAATAATCATGAATAGGTTATTACTTCTTTTGACCATGTAAATATAAAAATGTAAATTAAAAATTTCTTATGATGAGAAAAATTAATTACTTCCTAATCCTTGTATTATTTCTGCCATTGATTGCAAACGCCCAGGAAGAAGAAAAAAAATTCGGGATAGAATTTTCCGGTTTCGTGAAAAATGATTTTTTCTTTGATACCCGGCAAACTGTTAATGCGCGTGAAGGACATTTTCTATTATGGCCTACGCCGGTTAATATTGACGCATTAGGAAATGATATCGATGCACAACCTAATTTTAATTTTCTGGCGGTTCAATCCAGGTTAAGTGGAAAGATTACAGGACCGGATGCTTTTGGTGCTAAAACTTCTGCCTTGATCGAGGGAGATTTTTTTGGACAACTCGACCCAAATATTAACTTGTTCAGGTTACGCCATGCTTTTATAAAATTTAACTGGGGAACCACGGAACTACTAACAGGCCAGACCTGGAATCCTTTATTTGTAACTTCTGTTTTTCCTGCCACGGTTTCTTTTAACACGGGAACTCCCTTGCAATCTTTCGCTCGTAATCCCCAGGTACGATTGACACAAGGTTTTGGTAACCTCAAGGTAATTGCCGCGGCCTTGGCACAAAGAGATTATTCCAACAGGTACTTGAAAAATTTACCTTCTTCAGATTACTTGAGAAATTCCGCCATCCCTGATCTTCACCTGCAAGTTCATTATGAATTGAAAAATGAAGAAACTGGTACTGGTTTTCTAATAGGTGTTGGGGGTGAATATAAGACTATTGTACCAAGATTATCCAGCGAGATGACAATTTCTCCCGAATATTTTGATCTAGTAAATATAGATTCAATTGTTAAAATTAATGCTGTTAAGGTTCGGTACAAGGTGGATGAATCACTTAGTAGTATGGCAGCCATTGCGTTTGGGAAAATCACATTAATTCCTTTAACCCTTAAATTACAAGGTCGATATGGAGAAAATATACCCGATGTACTTTCTATAAGTGGTTTTGCAGTGAAGCAAGTCGTTGATACGATAACTGGGGAACAATCCTATACGCCATTGCAAAATATAACAGTTTGGGGAGAAATTCATACAAACGGGAAAAAAATACAAGTAGGCATTTTTGGCGGGTACTTGCAAAACCTTGGTACAAAGGAAACCATGTCTCTAGCAACAAATCCAGTTTATGGATTTGGAACCAATATCAAATCTCTGTACAGAATTTCGCCGAGGGTAATATTTAACTCGGGTAAGGCAAGATTTGCTGCTGAAATTGAACACACTGCAGCTACTTTCGGTAGTGAGTTTGATGTTAATTACCAACCCACTAAAACTTCAACGACTTCAAATACCCGGTTTTTATTAAGTGACATCTATTTCTTTTAAATGA